>DLCS01000119.1:15912-16117 GCA_002480735.1 Bacillaceae bacterium UBA7792
CCAAACATGCCAAACATGCCGCAAATGCCTCAGATGCCAGAAATGGTTGCACCAGTCATGCAGGAAGCCTATCCATGTCCACCTAATCCATGTCCACCGTATCCAGCTCCATTATTCCCTGTATCCCCAGTTTTACCAGGACCCGGACCAATTCCAGCATTTACGGGTGCCCCTATGATGCCCGAGGTTCAAGGGGTAGCTGAAG
>DLCS01000125.1:0-7942 GCA_002480735.1 Bacillaceae bacterium UBA7792
CGCTCTTCCGATCTGCGACAAAAATCGTATCAGGGGTTTCTACATCTAAGAGCGCAAATGCGTAGGAGCCCTTTACTGCTTTTAGCGTCTTACGGAACGCTTCTTCAATGGAAAGTCCATCATTAAGGAAGACCTCGATTACCTGCACAATGACCTCTGTGTCGGTCTCACTCTTAAGCGCTACGCCCTCTAGGTACTCTTCCTTTAATTGTTCATAGTTCTCGATCACACCATTGTGAACAAGCGTTAATCGTTCGGAAGCACTCTGATGAGGATGAGCATTTAATGTACTCGGTACACCATGAGTGGCCCAACGGGTATGGCCTATCCCGGTCCGAGCCAGCATGTCTTCATCCACAATTTTTCGTAAATCAGCAATTCGCCCTTTTTCCTTAAAAACATGAACACCGTTCGCATTGGCAACTGCAATGCCCGCTGAGTCATAGCCTCTATATTCGAGCTTCTCTAAGCCCTTTATAAGAATTTCCTTAGAATCCTGGTTTCCAATATATCCGACAATTCCACACATATTTCTGTTTCCTCCCAAAAAAGGGGGCAAGAAACCTAACATAATCGGGGGCACTTGCCCCCTTATCTCTGTATTATTAGACGCATCGATTCGTATGCTGTCTGTATGCATAACTTTTCTTCTCTTTGTGCATTAAGTCGCCTTAATGTTTTATAGAAGAAAATGACGATTGTGCATACTCAACCGGGAGGCATCCGCCGAATCTTTCGATAAACCTCCTCCTCGTCAACTAATTGCCGTATCCGTTCCGCAATTAGTCCAGGCGCTTTCACTTCAATTGTCACTGCCCACCTTTCTTTATCAAATAAAATCCCCTCCACACGTATAAGACGAAGCTAAACAAAATAAGTTACACGTTAGGAGCGAAAACAGGATTATCATACCTTAGAATAAGGGGGACGTCAACTGAAAATCGTCCCTAATATAAAGTATTCACAAAATAGAAATAACGTACCTGACAGAAAAAATCGCGCAAGTCTCTATGAGAAAGCTTGCGCGGAGGATTCAACCCTCTTATTCTTCTTTTAATCCCATCTCTGCTTCAACAACAGCAGCAATTCGATCTACATAGGCCCCACACTGCTCTTCTGTCGGTGCCTCTGCCATGACACGAACCAGTGGCTCCGTTCCAGATGGGCGAACGAGGATACGTCCATTTCCATTCATTTCTGTTTCTACCTGCTGAATGATTTCCTTCACCTTTTCATTATCGGTCACATGATGCTTATCTGTTACCCTGATATTCACCAGTTTTTGTGGGAATTTTTGCATCTCAGCTGCTAATTCAGAAAGAGGCTTCTTCGTCATTTTCATAATATTAACAAGCTGCAGACCTGTTAATAAACCATCGCCTGTCGTATTATAATCCAAGAAAATAATGTGACCTGACTGCTCTCCGCCCAAATTGTAGCCATTCTTTTTCATTTCTTCAACCACATAACGATCGCCTACTGCGGTTGGAATACTTTTAATCCCATTTGCCTCTAACGCTTTGTAAAAGCCTAAATTGCTCATAACGGTAGAAACAATCGTATTATGCTTCAAGCGATTGTGGGCATTCATATATTTTGCGCAAATATACATGATTTGGTCCCCATCCACGATATCTCCATTCTCATCGATGGCAATAAGGCGATCGCCGTCACCATCAAAGGCTAGTCCAACATCTGCTTCCTTTTCCTTCACAAAAGCAGCCAATGCCTCTGGGTGAGTAGAGCCGACACCAGCATTGATATTTAATCCATTTGGTGATGCTCCCATCGTCGATAAATCGGCATCTAAATCCGCAAATAGATGGGCCGCTAAGGAAGAGGTAGCCCCATGCGCACAATCGAGTGCAATATGTATACCAGAAAAATCCTCATCAACTGTCTGTTTCAAGTATTGTAAATATTTTTGTCCACCTTCAAAATAATCGTTCACTTGTCCAAGATGCTCTCCTATTGGTCTTGGCAGATCATCCTGTTCAACATCTAAGAGCTTCTCAATCTCGAGTTCTTGTTCATCGGAAAGCTTAAAGCCATCCGATCCAAAGAACTTAATTCCATTATCTGCAACAGGATTATGAGAGGCCGAAATCATGACACCAGCTTGGGCGCCGAGGACCTTTGTTAAATAAGCGACACCTGGGGTTGAAATCACACCAAGTCGCATGACTTCTGCTCCGATTGATAATAATCCTGCTACAAGTGCTCCCTCAAGCATATGGCCTGAGATTCGTGTATCTCGTCCAATTAGAACCTTTGGTCTTCCATGATCCTTTGTTAACACATATCCTCCAAACCGACCTAATTTAAAGGCCAGCTCTGGAGTTAATTCACTATTCGCTACTCCGCGAACTCCATCCGTACCAAAATATTTTCCCATATCATTTTCGCTCCTTTAGCTTTCATCACACTTCATTTTGAGTGATGGAGATTTTTACGGTCCCTTTTGCTATCTTCCAGTTCAAATGGTTAGGACCTTCCACTTTAAGTTCAACATCATGCTCTCCGACATCTAAATTAGAGGCATCTACAAAAACATTAAAATCAGAGGCATCTACATTCTTCAAATCTTCACGTCTGCCAGAAACCGTGATGCTTACTGACCCATTTGTAGGTTCACGAAAAACAGCCTTATACTCTGCAGGCAAACCCTCTATATGAATGGGGAGATTCGATATGATTTTATCTTCCGTATTATTCACCTTTATCGTCACATTGATGGCCTTTGGATCAACCTCAACAACACCTTCAGGAATCAAGACTGGCAAGGTCACCTGTGTATCCTCTTTTATATTACTTACATCTAATTCCACTCGAACAGAGTCCGTATTTTTTAGGATCTGTTCAGGGGCAATGATTGTTGCTTCTTCTTTTTCTAACGAAATAGAGCCTATACTAATTCCATTAGGAAGCGTCCCTTTCTGCTCAAGCTTAATCGGCACAGTCTTACTTGAGGCCTTAACAGGTAAGGTGACTTCTACCTTATTCGGTTCCACCTCAACATTCAATTTATTCAAGCTCTGATCCAGGACTAAGATCTCTGCTTCCTTCTTTAACGTATCCTTAATCGGCCCTTTGGCATCTAAGGTTGCTTTAACATAAGTAATTTGATCCACTACATCCCTCGCACCTGTTATTTTGACCTTATTCGGTTTAATCGTCGGTGCTTCTGAGATATAGCCATCTGCTATAATTTTGCTATTGAATTCGACCTCTACACTAAATTCTTGGGTCACCTTCTCTTGGATCGAGACTTCTGCAACCTCAGGGTCAATGGAAACCTTCAG
The DNA here is from genome assembly GCA_002480735.1 of Bacillaceae bacterium UBA7792. GTDB lineage: Bacteria > Bacillota > Bacilli > Bacillales > Cytobacillaceae > Robertmurraya > Robertmurraya andreesenii. The sequence goes on from DLCS01000125.1 coordinate 3,303, forward strand.
TCGATCGGATATCCCTTTGATTTGGATTGGTACCTTCTTCGTGCCAATTTCTGCTTCGGTTAAATCCACATATACTTCAAATCCTCTTTGGGTAACCGCCTGTTGCAGATTTGACTTGGGACCAGAAAGAGTGAGTGTCACCGTTTCAGGTATGCCTGTTACGACAAGATTTTCAGCATCATAATAGCTCTTAACAGGGACATTTTCGATGACCTCTGCTTCTTTATCCTGTGGAACATTGACAACGGACTGACTTTTTTCATTGACATTTTCGAAAAGCAACACGGCAAGAATCAACGCAATAACTCGGATAAACCAAGGGTTATCTAGAAATTTATTAATGTATTTATCCATTTGCTTTTCCCCTCCAGTTCCAAAGTCCTGAAGAAGCCTGTTTTGGTTTTTCAATGACTAGTATTTCTGCTGACAAAAGTTCTCTAAATTTATCCAGCTTTAAATCCCGATACAGCTCCCCATTCTTTGTTAAGGAAATGGCACCTGTTTCCTCGGAAACGATAATGGTTAAGCTGTCCGTTACCTCACTGATCCCCAGAGCGGCCCTATGCCTTGTTCCCAGTTCCTTCGAGATGAAGGGACTTTCCGATAACGGTAAATAACAAGCAGCGGCAGCGACAGTATTTTTTTGGAGAATCACTGCTCCATCATGCAAAGGGGTATTCGGAATGAAAATATTAATGAGAAGCTCTGAGGAGATATTGGCATTCAGCGGAATACCCGTTTCGATGTAATCGGCTAATCCCGTTTCTCTTTCCATCGATATGAGCGCACCAATTCGCCGTTTGGCCATATAATCGGTTGCCTTCACAATGGCTTCAACAATTCTTTCCTGTTCTTCATCTTCCCTATTCCCAGTTCTTGAAAAAAAGCGACCTCTCCCCAATTGGTCGAGCGCTCTTCTTAGCTCAGGTTGGAAGATGATGACAAACGCAACAACCCCCCAGGAAAGGATTTGCTGCATAATCCAATTTAGCGTTTGAAATTCTAATTTCTCACTGATTAAGGTCACAATTAATATGACAAAAATCCCTTTTAGCAACTGTACGGCTTTTGTTCCCTTAATAACCATGATGAGTTTGTATATTAAGTATGTAACAAGGAGAATGTCAATGGCATTAATCAGTAAGTTAAAAAGATCTAGATTTCCTATCGACATGCGACTTCCTCCAAATCTATTGTCAAAAAAGCACGATGGCTTTACATTCTTTTCATTCCTATAGTATATCACATAATGAGGAAACACCAATTTTATCTATCAATGGAATTCAAAAAAACAGCCACACCTTGTGACTGTTCTCCTTCTGTTTCATTATCCTCAAATAGATTGACTACTTCTTTCGCCGTATTTTTCAAATAATACCATATCCACTCAAACACAGCATTAATTTCCTTAATTTCTCCTGTTACCTGACCTGCGGAGGCCATATATTTATTCCCTTTGATTACTTCCCCATTGATTACTATGACATTCCCGTCAACTTGGCCCTCAATTTGAAGGGAGCCATTGCGAACCACGACATCACCTTTTACAACCTCACCCTCTGGAACTATCACGGTATCATTTTTTACGATCAGGTTCGGCTGCTTCGATACGGATAGATCCTGCCCCTTATTCCAGCCTGAGATTACACTACCCATCATCAGAATAAGGAAAAGAGAGGCAGCTGTTAATAATGGATGATGTCTAAACCACCTTTGGATTCCCACCTTTTTCTTTTCTTTAGGTAGTTTATTCATCACCTTGCTTGTGAAATCGTCCGGTGCCGTTACAGTGGCCATTCCTTTTACTAACGTAATCGTTTTGCTCAGCTCATGAAAATGCTTTTGACAAGAAACACATTGCTGCAGATGCTGTTTTAAATTCTTTTCATGCTCAGTCGAGATCTCTTCATCTAGATATTCATGCATATAGGCTTCATATTCATGACATTTCAAAGTTCTCACCTCTTATTAAACATTCCTTAATTGTTGTCTCAATGCTTCTCGACCTCGATGAATCCGAGTCTTCACAGTCCCTAGAGGCATATCTAGGATCTCACTGATTTCATTTAATGATAGCTCTTCAATATACTTAAGAACGATAACCGAACGATATTTTTCTGGTAATCGGGAAATCTCCCTTTGAATAATATCCTGCAGCTCCATGCTTTCCACTTCTTCTTCTGGAAGAGCCGTGTCAGATGGAATCTGCGAATACATCGTAAGGCCGTCCGTACCCGACACTTCTGCATCTAAATAAAAATCAGGCTTCTTCTTCCTGATTCGGTCAATGCATAGATTGGTCGCGATTCGATACAGCCAGGTGGAAAATTTCAAATTAATATTGAAGCTAGCAATATTAACATATGCACGTATGAAGGCTTCCTGTGCCATGTCTTCAGCTTCATGGCGGTTGCCAAGCATGCGGTAGCAGAGCTGAAACACTTTGTCTTTGTATAGTTCAACTATTTCTGCATAGGCATTTTGGTCCCCTTTTAAGACCTGATTAATCCTTTTCTTTATTATTGCATCCATTAATATATTTACCTCCGCTCTAAATGCGGCTATTCGATCTACGTATCGATAGCAGAAAAGGTTTCATTTTATAAGCATCTTTTTTATATTCTTTATTTTACCAAAAAAATGAACCAAATTGTTTAGGAAATTGGAAAGGGGTATAAAGTAATAAATTTTCAAAAAAACAAGCAGTAGCGGAATCATCCAGCTACTGCTTGTTTTTATAGTAAGGCTGTTTTCGGGGTAATGGAATGTCCTTAATTTGAGAAGAGAGGCTATAGTAACTTTTCTCCAAACAACGAGCCCATTAAGGCGACAGCCACAATCGCAGTTTTGTTTCTCTCATCCAAAATAGGATTTACTTCTACAAATTCGGCGGAAGTGATCATATTGGCTTCGGCTAGCATCTCCATGGCTAAATGGCTTTCTCGATAACTAATTCCTCCATTAACGGGTGTTCCTACCCCAGGGGCATCTGTTGGATCGAGAGCATCCAAATCTAGTGATAAGTGGACTCCATCCGTTCGCTCCTTCAGATACTCTATACTTTCCTCCATGACCCTTGTCATGCCTAATCGGTCAATTTCATGCATTGTATAGACTCTTATCCCTTTTTCCTTAATCAATTCCCTTTCGCCTTCGTCTAAGGAGCGAGCCCCAATAATGACGATATTCTCAGGCTTTACTTTGGGAAGATATCCCCCAATATTTATTAAAAGCGGGTGCCCTAAACCGAGACTAACAGCTAGAGGCATTCCATGGATGTTACCAGACGGTGATGTTTCAGCTGTATTTAAATCCCCATGTGCATCATACCAAATCACTCCAAGGTTTTCATAATGCTTGGACACTCCTGCCAGCGTTCCAATGGCGATGCTATGATCTCCTCCCAATACGAGTGGGAAAGAACCAGATTGAACAACTTCATCGATTTTTTTTGCTAGACTTGTTGTTTTTTCCGCAATTAATTCTAGATTTCTAAGATTTGATTCTTTATCAATACTAACTTCTGGTCTTCCTACCTCAATATCCCCCAAATCTCTTACTTCATCAAACAAGGTATTAAGCCTTTCATTTATTCCAGCATAACGAATAGCACTTGGGCCCATATCAACGCCCCGTCTCGTTTGTCCAAGGTCCATCGGCATTCCAATGATTGCTAGTTTTCTCATTAAATTCTCCCCCAATTCCCTTTGCTACCTCTATTTTAAACGCTTACATAGAGATGACTCAACTCGACAGACCTATGTATATATATACAGAAGCTGAGTAAGAAGAAGAATTCTATATAGAAAAAACCTCTTAAATCATAATTGATTTAAGAGGTTTACCGTAAAAATTGATGAGCCATGAAGGACTCGAACCTTCGACCCTCTGATTAAAAGTCAGATGCTCTACCGACTGAGCTAATGGCTCATAGTATTACTTAACTGAGAAGTAAGAAATGGCTGGGCTAGCAGGATTCGAACCTACGAATGACGGAGTCAAAGTCCGTTGCCTTACCGCTTGGCTATAGCCCATTGAGATATAATTAAATGTGTTGATATCTAAAAAATATATCCAAAAAGCTTAAAAATCTCAAAAAATAAAAGGACTAAAGTTATCTTGTCCCATTCTTACAATTTTTATAAATGGTGGAGGGGGACGGATTCGAACCGCCGAACCCGAAGGAGCGGATTTACAGTCCGCCGCGTTTAGCCACTTCGCTACCCCTCCGTATTATATTGCTTAAAATTTCTAACTTAATGGCATGCTCAAAATCCTACACTAAAATATGCTTAAAATCTCTTTCGAGATTTTGCGCATGCTTCCGAGGAAGCAACACAAGGAAATGAGAAGCATGGTGCCGGCCAGAGGACTTGAACCCCCAACCTACTGATTACAAGTCAGTTGCTCTACCAATTGAGCTAGGCCGGCAAATAAAGAAAGTTATTACTTTGTAAAAACTCTGGTGGAGGATGACGGGATCGAACCGCCGACCCCCTGCTTGTAAGGCAGGTGCTCTCCCAGCTGAGCTAATCCTCCAGCAAATCTATAAATACTTATAAAAATGGTGACCCCTACGGGATTCGAACCCGTGTTACCGCCGTGAAAGGGCGGTGTCTTAACCGCTTGACCAAGGGGCC
>DLCS01000125.1:8253-8846 GCA_002480735.1 Bacillaceae bacterium UBA7792
TAATGGCTCCGCGGGTAGGATTCGAACCTACGACCGATCGGTTAACAGCCGATTGCTCTACCACTGAGCTACCGCGGAATATTAATAACTATCTATACTCTTTTTCACCTTTGATTGTCCTCATCTCAGAGAGACAATTCAAGTAGCAGCTCGATGAGTACAACTCGCAGCGAATTCATGATGTTTCGCTCGTTGCTCTACCACTGAGCTACCGCGGAATAATGTCTTTTGCCCGGCAACGTCCTACTCTCACAAGGGGACAGCCCCTAACTACCATCGGCGCTGAGAAGCTTAACTTCCGTGTTCGGTATGGGAACGGGTGTGACCTTCTCGCCATCGTCACCGGACCAAATAATCAAGACATATTCTATTATACTGATTTTCACCATAATTTCAAGGGCAATATTATTCCCTCAAAACTAGATAATGAATGAAGAAGTGAAATTACGTTGTAATCAATTTGTCTAGCTTCGGCTCCTAACTTCTCGGTCGTTTCGATCCGTTCCCACAAATCCAAAACTGGGATTTGTATGACCGGCTCTCCAACGCCTGTCGAAGCTAAGCAGTCGCCTCCGCTTTTCGTTTTTGGTTAA
>DLCS01000062.1 GCA_002480735.1 Bacillaceae bacterium UBA7792
GACGCATTAAAAAGGACTCTATCTTTTTATTAGATTACTTGAAGCCTTGGTCAACATTTAAGCTCTTACCTTAATATGAATAGTTAACTATGGGGGGAAATACAATGAAAACTATTATGTTAGTATGTTCAGCAGGAATGAGTACAAGTCTGTTAGTATCCAAAATGCAAAAAGCGGCGGAGGCTAAAAATATCGCAGCGGATATTTTTGCCGTTTCTGCTTCGGAAGCTGATGGTATGTTGAATAAGAAGAATGTTGATGTACTATTACTTGGTCCACAGGTTCGTTATATGAAGCCACAGTTTGAAAAGAAATTACAAGGAATGAACATTCCAGTTGACTCCATCAATATGCAGTACTATGGGATGATGAACGGTGAGAAGGTTTTAGAAGAAGCCTTAAAACTGATTGATAATAAATAATCAATTTTTGGAATCTTGTAGGGCAGAACTTAAGTGTGAATCCAGAAGGATGTGTAGTTAGGATGATTGATGAAGGTTTAGACATGATTGCTTTTCAAATTATTAGCAATGTCGGCTCAGCAAAAAGCTTAGCAATGGAAGCCCTTTATGCAGCAAAGGAAGGGGATTTTGCTCTGGCGGAAGAAAAATTAGCAGAATCCAAAAAGTATTTTGTTGAAGGACATAAAGAACATGCTTCCTTAATTCAAAAAGAAGCTGCCGGAGACAAAGTCGGATTTTCCTTACTTCTTATGCATGCGGAAGATCAATTAATGAGTACGGAAACCATTGCTGAATTAGTTAAAGAAATGATTGAAATGTATAAGCGGTTTGGGAAATAACTTATTTTTAAAAAAGGATCATTTCGTAATGGTCCTTTTTTATCATACAAAATGGTAAAGGATGCAGGAGGGAGCATGTATGAAAAAAGGCCTTAAGATTGCGACCATTGGCGGCGGTTCCAGTTATACTCCAGAATTAATTGAAGGTTTTATTAAATGTTATGATGAATTACCTGTGTCAGAAATTTGGTTGGTTGATATAGAAGGAGGGCAAGAAAAATTGGATATTGTCGGTAATCTTGCGAAACGTATGATTAAAAAGGCGGGTTTACCGATTGATGTCCATTTAACATTGGACCGTAGAGCGGCATTAAAAGATGCGGATTTTGTTACAACCCAATTACGTGTTGGCTTACTGGATGCGCGGGCAAAGGATGAGCGGATTCCATTAAAATATGGTGTATTAGGCCAGGAAACGAATGGGCCTGGTGGATTATTTAAAGGATTGCGGACGATACCCGTTATTTTGGATATATGCAAAGACATGGAGGAACTGTGCCCAGACGCATGGCTAATTAACTTTACAAACCCAGCTGGAATGGTGACAGAGGCAGTATTAAGATACGCAAATATTAATAAGGTAGTAGGACTATGTAATGTTCCAATTGGGATGGAAAGGGCCGTTGCTAGCCTATTAGATGTAGAACATGCTAGAGTTAGAATCGATTTCGCTGGACTAAATCATATGGTGTATGGACTAGATATCTATTTAGATGGTGTTAGTGTAAAGGATAAAGTCATAGAAATGGTAACAGACCTTGATGATAATGGTCTTGTAAAAAATATTCAAGGGATGGAATGGGAACCTGAATTTCTCAAAGCCCTAAATGCCATTCCTTGTTATTATCATAACTATTATTACAAATCGAGGGAAACGTTTGAGAAAGTCAAACAAGAGGCTGAAGCTGAAGGAACACGTGCTGAGGCTGTTCATCAGCTGGAAAAGGATCTTTTTGAACTATACAAGGATCCAAACCTGGATGTGAAACCACCGCAATTAGAAAAACGAGGCGGCGCTTATTATTCTGATGCAGCTGTACGGCTGATTTCCAGTATTTATAATGATAAAAGAGATATTCAACCAGTTAATACGAGAAATAATGGGGCTATTGCAAGTATTCCTAACGATTCAGCTGTTGAAATCAGCTGCATCATCACAAAGGATGGTCCAAAACCAATCGCAATCGGTGATTTACCGGTAGCAGTGCGTGGGCTTGTACAACAAATTAAATCATTTGAACGAATTGCTGCAGAAGCAGCGGTAACAGGGGACCGTAATCTCGCAATTTTAGCATTAACCATTCATCCATTAGTAGCATCGGATTCATTGGCAAAACAAATGGTTGATGAAATGCTAGAAGCTCATAGGAGGTACCTTCCGCAATTTTTTAGTGAGTAGTCTATCCTAACTGCAAAGTAGAGAGGTTCCTCCTAAAATGATAGAACATTTGGAATAATATTATATTAACAAAGCATATTGACACCATTATTTATCTTCTGGTAGATTACCTTTAATTAATAAAAATCAGTGACGAGAAAGAGTAAGAAAAGAATTCTGTTCCATAGAGAGTCGGCGCTTGGTGAAAGTCGATGAACACATCTTTCTGAAAATCATCTCCGAGATGCAAAGCTGAAATGAGTAAGCTTTGACGGATTTCCGCCGTTACACTGGAACACGTATAACCGTACGTTGACTGGAGAGCCGAATGTTTCATTTTATGAAACGGACGGAATATGGGTGGTAACGCGAGCACAAAACTCGTCCCTATTTTAGGGGCGGGTTTTCTTTTTTTAGGTGGTACAAATAGGAATACCTATTTGTACCGAATTTAAACTATTATTCCAAGATGATGTCTAGAAGCGGAGGCTCTATGGGTATGAAAAATCTAATTATTGTTGTTGGTTCGTTTATCGTAGCATTTGCCTTTAATTTCTTCCTTGTACCATACGGGATTTTGAGTAGTGGGATAAGTGGTATTGCGATTTTGATTGGGCTAATTACACCATTTGATATCGGTTTAATGAATCTTTTGCTTAATCTGCCCTTAATCATTTTGGGATACTTTAAGCTTGGAAAGTTAATTACCATCAATACATTGGTTTGTGTTGTGTCGCTCTCTGGTTTCCTTGCCCTTTTACCAACGGTTCCCGCGACAGATAATATTCTACTGTCGACGATTTTTGGTGGCATCATAGGTGGAATTGGAGTTGGGGTTATTCTGAGGTATTCTGGCACCTCTGGTGGTCTGGATATAATTGCGATTATCTTATCACGGACAAGCAATATTAGTGTGGGCCTATTACTCACAGCTATGAATGGAATTATCGTTCTTATTTCTGGGGCTGCTTTCGACTGGAATATTGCCTTATATACATTATTGTCGATTTATTTGACGGGAAAAGTCATTGATACCATTCACACGGACCACATAAAACTAACAATGCAGATCGTGACGACCAAAGGAGAGCAAATCCGTAAGGAGCTACTCGAGTCCGTCTATCGTGGCATCACGATCACAGATGGGTATGGGGGCTATACCAAAGAAAAGAAACAGATTCTAATGATGGTTGTAACACGTTATGAAACCATGCAAATCAGAAAAATTGTCCGTAGCCATGATGAAAATGCCTTTATTAATATATTTGAGACAATTGAAGTAGATGGGGAATTTGCTAAAAACTAAGAAGAGTTATGTATACGAGCGGCCATGATGGATATACGACCATAGAATCCGTTATTTTGCTAAAAGGTCCTGTCTAAGCTTAATAACGGATCCATGGTTCGATAAAAATTCAAATGAACGATTTGAAAAAAACCTC
>DLCS01000234.1 GCA_002480735.1 Bacillaceae bacterium UBA7792
GGCCGGTATTAAGGACATTCTAGAACCACAATCCGTGGAAAACAGCTTTAATGCAGAATTTTCTCTTTCTCGAAGGATTTGGTAATGCCCTCATACCTTTCAAATAGTTGCCTGTACTTTTCCTTTTTCTCGGCAAATAATTTTTCGAGCGTGGTCTGTCTGTTTTTCAGCTCCTCTTGTTGCTTGATCAGGAGTTGATTCTCCTCTCTTAATTCCTCTAGTGAACTTCCCTTTAGACTTTGCAAATATTTAATGATGTCGTCTACATTCAAGTCCCGATCAACCTTTGGAGGAGGGAGCAGTAATAGAGGGCTCTCTTCTTCGGCTTCTCTTGGCTCTTTTTTACACAAGACTGTATTCCAACGGTAGCTGCAAGCTCCTGCTGTTCGACCTAATATGCTAGCCGCTTTCTTAAAGGCCGCTGTTTTGGTGGCTCCCATTCGGATATGCTCCGTCACGATATTTGCAAGAATTCTATTTTCTTCCTCCGTCCATTGATTCTTCCTTGACACATAAACCCTCCTCAAAGTTCTTTTCCTTATCGTCACCGAAGGGAATGGAATCTATGTTCAGGCTCTGAAAAAAGAATTTTACCAAATTTACAAAATTATGTTGTTTTTTTTTATGTCTCAGTGTACTATTTGACTAGAACACTAAAACACCGATATTAGATGGGAGGAGAAAACATGTCATCTTTTAAGGGACTTTATCTAAAAGATCTAAAAATATCGGCGGCTACTTTTTTTATAGGACTGGTTCTATTAAATGTGTTAACGATTTTATCCCTGGGATTGAAGGAGTATTTTGATGAGCCACTGATTCCTGCGATTTTATTCTTTATCGCGGTAGTTGCTCATGTATTCTATTTGCCAGGAATGCTATTCTCTTCTCTGCAAATTGAGGGCCAAAGCCAGCTATGGCTTCATAATCCTAATCGTGGTGCAAAGCTTTTCCTTTCTAAAATAACGGCAGGAATGACGTTTTATATGATCTCGATCCTTGTAACGATGCTCCTTTCCAGGCTTTCCCTTTCAGGTCTATCCGTTTCGAATGACTATCAAGGGTTCTCGGAGATGGTACGGGAAAATCTGCTCATCATGGGAGCAGGAATCACGTTAACGTCCATTTATCTTAGTGTATGGGTTCTATTTTATTGGTCCCTATATCACTCTCTTAAGAGGATTCCGATTGTAAATCAAATCCGATGGCTCGTGATTCTATTCGTTTGGATTGTGCTTTCCACAATAGGAAGTATGATTCAAAATACAAGCATGATGAGGGTCATCAACGAAAAAGGAACATTCAGCGTTTCCATTTTCGATGCAACGGTTGGTCAAGGTTCATTCTCCACTGAAATGGCTCATATTAATTTTGCGACCATTGGCCAATACATTTTGATTACTATCATTGTGTTTCTTGTATCGGTTTGGCTCCTTGAGCGGAAAGTTGAGGTGTAGTAGGAATGGAAGAATTCCAGGCATCGAAACCAATCTACATGCAGATTGTCGATAAGATATGTCAGCAAATTGTTAGAGGTGATATCAAGTCAGGGGAAAAGCTCCCATCCGTACGGGAGATGGCCATTCAATCAGGGGTGAATCCAAATACGATTCAAAGAACCTATAGTGAATTGGAGAGGATGGAAATCGTGGAAACGAGGCGCGGGCAAGGAACATTTGTGACAGAAGCCAATGATAGGATTGTTGAGCTGAAGGTGAAGTTGCAAAGGGATTTGATTAAAGGGTTTGTCAATAACATGATCGATCTAGGTTTCTCGAAGGAAGAGATGCTGTCAGGTCTCAAGAAATATGTGGAAGAGGAGGAGATCTAGATGATTGCCTTCGAACATGTCACGAAAAGATATGGGCGTGATTTTGCGTTAGAGGATTCGACTTTTTCTTTGGAGAGAGGAAAAATATATGGATTACTCGGACCGAACGGAAGTGGAAAATCCACCACTTTAAAGATGATGGCAGGCCTTGTATTTCCAACTAGTGGAAACGTAATCATCAATGGTAAAAAGGCGGACCGAAAGACAGCCGCAGATGTTGCATACCTGTCTGAATTAGATTTCTTTTACCCCTCCTTTACCGTGAATGATATGCTCAAATATTCGGCTTCCCAATTTGCTGATTTTGATCGAACGAGGGCTGAGGAGTTACTCGACTTTATGAAGCTGGATCGGAAGAAAAAACTAAAGCAGCTGTCTAAAGGAAATCGTGGCAGACTAAAACTTGTGATTTCATTGGCCAGAAATACCCCCGTTCTATTGTTAGATGAACCCTTTTCAGGACTTGATCCTATGGTAAGGGCGTCTATTGTCAAAGGATTGCTATCCTATATTGATTTTGAGAAACAAACGGTTGTAATTGCGACACATGAAATTGACGAAATTGAAATGCTATTAGACGATGTCATTGCCATTCAAGACGGTCGTATTCTCGCCATCGAAAATGTCGAGGAACTTCGGGAGACAAAAGGCTTATCGATTTTAGAGTGGATGAAACAAATCTTTGAACCTTAAGGGAGAATCTATGATGGAAAAAATTATTGAAATTCAAGAAGTTACGAAAAGAATTAAGGGAAAAACGATTATTGATGGAATTAGCTTTGATGTGTATAAAGGCGAGGTTTTTGGTTTTCTTGGTCCAAATGGAGCGGGGAAAACAACAACGATTCGAATGATCGTTGGCCTTATGGGAATATCGGAAGGAGACATTAAAATTGCGGGAAGCAGCATCAAGACTGATTTTGAAAAAGCAGTCCGTCATATTGGTGCGATTGTTGAAAACCCTGAGATGTACAAATTCCTAAGCGGCTATGACAATCTCCTTCATTTTGCGAGAATGTCTAAGGGAATTACGAAGGAAAAAATCGATGAAGTGGTCGAGCTAGTTGGGCTAACCAGTCGGATAAAGGACAAAGTCAAGACCTATTCTCTTGGAATGAGACAGCGTCTGGGCCTCGCCCAATGCCTGCTGCATGATCCAGATGTTTTGATTTTAGATGAACCTACAAATGGGCTGGATCCGGCAGGAATACGAGAAATCAGGGATCATATTCGCATGCTTGCAAGGGAAAGAAATATGGCCGTTATTGTTTCAAGTCATCTCTTATCTGAGATGGAAATGATGTGTGACAGGATCGGGATTATTCAGCAAGGAAAGCTTATTGATGTTCAGCTCGTCAATGATTTCGTCAATGGAGAAGAGATTATTTTTGAGTTTGAAGTGGATGCAAGTGAAAAGGCGAAGGCTGTCATTCAGGAAGCTTTGCCACAGTTACAGGTACAGCAATCTGAAGTAGGGATACTTGTGTCGGCTGTGAAGGAAGAGGTACCATTAATCGTCAAACATTTAGTGAAAGAGGATATTCTTCTTTATGGAATTCAAGAAAAACACAAAACACTAGAAGACAGATTCCTAGAAGTAACCAATAGTAAGGAAGGTGTTGCACATGCTTAGACTTATTCAAAATGAGTTAATGAAGATTTTTAAGAGGCCGGGAACCTACGTAATGATTGGGCTTTTAGTAGTCATGGTTTCCGTTATTGGTGGATTTATCAAATACCAGGAGGCTGGTGGGACTGTTCCTGATAATTCTGACTGGAAAAAGGGACTCCAAATGGAGAACGCAAGTCTAAATAAACAAATTGAGGAGTTAAAAGGCCAGGTTTCGGAGGAACAAATTAATTATTTCAAGCAGGAGATCGCTGTGAATGAGTATCGAATTGAGCATGATCTTTCTCCAAACGGCGATTATTCAATTTGGGAATTTGTAACGGATGCTCTTCCGATTATCGATTTTGCTGGGATGTTTACGATAATCATTGCTGCGGGAATTGTGGCGAGTGAATTTAATTGGGGCACGATCAAGCTCCTCTTAATCCGACCGATTACAAGAGGAAAAATATTAGTTGCAAAATATTTATCGGTGCTTCTGTTCGCACTAGCAGTATTAGGAATATGCTTCGGTTATTCATCCGTACTCGGATTTGCTTTATTCGGGGGACCTGAAACAGCTACTCCATATTTGAATTATCATGAGGGGACGGTAACAGAACAAAGCATGTTTGTTCATCTACTGATTTCCTATGGGTTAAATTCGATCAGTATGTTCATGCTTGCGACGATGGCCTTTATGATTTCAGCTGTGTTTAGAAGCAGCTCACTCGCAATTGGGATCTCGCTCTTCCTAATGTTTACGGGAAGTCAATTGACATCTTTAGTAGCGATGAAATACGACTGGGCCAAGTACATTTTATTTGCAAACACCAATCTAAATCAGTATTTTGAGGGCTATCCCCTTGTGGAAGGCATGACTTTACCTTTTTCGGTCATCATGCTCGTAATTTATTTCGTCTTGTTCCAGCTGCTTGCGCATATTGTCTTCAAAAAGCGTGATGTTGCAGCGTAAATGGGGTTTCACTAATATATTCGATTTGTCGCAAATAAAAATGAATTTCCGCAAATAAAAGTGATTTTTGGCAAATAAAATGAAATTATTGCAAATAAACTAATTTTATCGCAAATATCGGCAAATCCATCCAAGCAAAAAACCGCAGATTGATCTGCGGTTTTTTGCTTCCTTCATTAACTTTTCATGAGTCTTTCATAGACAATCGCCAATGCCTGCTCGAATTTTCCTGTCTTTTTTGGTTCATAGTACATTTTGTTCTTAATCCGATCTGGAAGATACTGCTGTTTGACCCAACCGTTATCATAATTATGGGGATATAAGTATTCGATCCCACGACCGAGCTCCTTGGCACCCTTGTAATGGGCATCCTTCAAATGGTCTGGGACCTCACCGCTAATGCCCTTCCGAATGTCGGCGATCGCTTCATCGATGGCCATTATCGCTGAATTTGATTTCGGCGATAAGCAAAGCTCAATGACTGCATTGGCCAGTGGGATTCGCGCTTCAGGGAAACCAATTCTTTCTGCGGCTTCAATCGCAGCGAGCGTTCTTGGCCCAGCTTGAGGACTGGCTAGTCCAATGTCCTCGTAGGCGATGACAACCAGTCTTCTGCCGATACTCACCAAATCTCCCGCCTCGATAAGACGACCTAAATAATGGAGAGCAGCGTTGACATCACTGCCCCGAATCGATTTCTGGAAAGCGGAGAGAACGTCATAATGACCATCTCCATCCTTGTCATGGGAAAAGCTCTTCTTTTGCATGCATTCTTCGGCAATCTCAAGGTCTATCTGCACGATGCCCTCTTCATCCTTTTCCGTAGAGATAACTGCGAGCTCTAAGGCGTTCAAAGAGCTTCTCACATCGCCGTTGGAAGTGGTGGCGAAATGCAAGAGAGCGTCATCTGTTATACGAATGGAATAGTTTCCAAGTCCTCTTTCTTTATCGGAAATCGCCCTTCTTAGTGCTTCCATAATCTCTTCCGGCTCGAGGGGCTTAAGTTCAAAAATTTGGCAGCGGCTCCGAATCGCAGGATTTATCGCATGGTAAGGGTTGCTTGTGGTTGCCCCGATCAAAACGATGGAACCATTCTCTAGGTGAGGAAGAAGAAAATCCTGTTTTCCCTTATCAAGGCGATGGACCTCATCAAGCAAGAGAATGACACTTCCTGACATTTTCGCTTCTGCGGCCACAATTTCTAGATCCTTCTTATTATTCGTCACTGCATTCAGCATTCTGAAAGCAAGCTTAGTGCTTCCTGCAATCGCACTGGCGATCGAGGTCTTTCCAATTCCTGGTGGTCCATACAGAATCATCGATGATAGCTGTTTTGCCTTCACCATTCTGTAAATAATTTTTCCTTCACCAACAAGATGGCTTTGTCCAATGATTTCATCAATTGTTCGTGGTCTCATACGATAAGCAAGTGGTTTAACGTTCATAATCCTTCTCTCCATTAACAATAGGCTATTGAATGGCTCGAGTGCCAGCCATTAAGTTTCCAGTACCTTTACGATACCAAATGATGAAGGGATTTGCATCGTTTTCCAACTAATAGAAAGCATGGTTAGGCAATAATAGCAAAAGCCTATCAAATTAATCAGGATTTTGATAAAATTCATATGGGAGAAAAATCATGTAGGGGAAATGGAGACGCAGCGATGGGGATTCAGAAGAAAGGTCAGGTTGGGCCAAGATTCGTGATCTACATTCTTGGACTGCTTGTTATGTCCTTAGGACTTGTCCTTTTAATCAAAGCTGATTTGGGTGCAACCCCATGGGATGTGCTTCATGTTGGTTTATACTATCAATTTGGTTTAACCATTGGAACTTGGTCGATAATTGTAGGGGTGGTTATCTTAACAATTGCGTCGTTTATTTCACAAGGGTTTCCGCAAATCGGCGCATTTCTAAATATGGTCCTAATCGGCCTTTTTATCGATATGTATTTTCTTCTGCCATTTCTACAAACGCCGGAAGGACTTGGCGGGAAGGCAGTTATGTTTGCCGCAGGACTCCTTTTAAATGGATATGGAATGGGATTATATATTTCCGCTCAATTTGGAGCTGGACCACGTGATAGTCTAATGATTGCTTTGACAGAAAAAACAAAATGGAAGATCCGAAATGTCAGAGTATTTATGGAGGTTCTCGTTCTTATTGTTGGCTGGCAGTTAGGTGGCCCTGTTTTTTGGGGGACAATATTAATAAGCCTGTTGATTGGACCAATCGCCGGGATATGTCTTCCTCAATGTCAGCGGTTCACAGATGGATGGCTGCGAAAGCTAAAACGGGAGAATCAAGGAATAGAACAAGACACAAATCGAGGTGCAAGGGTATGAAAATTTCAACTAAAGGTCGATATGGTTTAACGATCATGATTGAGTTAGCGAAGAAGTATGGAGAGGGCCCCGTTTCATTGAAGGCAATCGCCCAGGCAAATGATCTGTCTGAGCATTATTTGGAGCAGCTGATTGCCCCTCTACGGAATGCAGGTCTAGTAAAAAGCATTCGCGGTGCCTACGGCGGCTATGTTTTGGCAGATGAACCATCGAAGATTACTTCAGGTGATATTATTCGTGTCCTTGAAGGGCCGATTACACCTGTTGAAGGGATCGAAGATGAAGAGCCTGCCAAAAGGGAGCTATGGATTCGGATTCGTGATGCTGTTAAAAATGTATTGGAGAATACAACACTAGAGGATCTGGCAAACCATCGCGATGATGGCGAAACAGATGCCTATATGTTTTATATTTGAGGTAGGTGAACAAACTTTGGAACGAATTTATGTCGATCATGCTGCCACATCACCCATGGATCCAAGGGTGATTGAAAGAATTACAAATACGATGCAAGCGGCCTTTGGGAATCCGTCGAGTATACATGCATTTGGGCGCGAGGCAAGACATCTTGTTGATGAGGCGAGAGACACCCTTGCTAAAGCAATCGGGGCAGAAGCCAATGAGATTATTTTTACAAGCGGTGGTACAGAGGCTGACAACTACGCCATTTTGGGTGTGGCAGAAGCCAATCGAAAGAATGGAAGGCATATCATCACAACACAAATTGAACATCATGCCGTTCTTCATACCTGTGAACAGCTTGAGAAAAAAGGTTATGACATTACGTATTTACCTGTGGATGAACAGGGCTGTGTATCCGTCCAAGCAGTGGCCGATGCGTTACGTGATGATACGATCCTTGTGACGATCATGTTTGGGAATAATGAAGTAGGGACGCTTCAGCCAATTAAAGAAATCGGTGAGCTTTTGAAAAATCATTCTGCCGTTTTTCACACCGATGCTGTTCAAGCCTTTGGACTAATTGATATCGATGTGAAAGCATTAAATATCGACCTTTTAAGTGTGTCAGCACATAAAATAAATGGGCCAAAGGGGATTGGCTTCCTTTTTGCGAAAAAAGGGGTCAAGCTTGCTCCACTTATTTTTGGAGGAGAGCAAGAACGAAAAAGACGAGCGGGGACTGAAAATGTTGCTGCTATTACTGGCTTTGAAGAAGCGGTAAAAATTTCCATTGCAGAGAGAGAGCAGAAGGCAAACCGTTATAACCATTATAAAGAAATCATACTCAGTTCCCTGAAGAAAGCTGAAATCAATTTTTCGCCGAACGGATCACTTGAAAAATCATTGCCTCATGTTTTAAACTTAAGCTTTCCAGGTACAGATGTTGAGGCGATGCTTGTCAACTTGGACCTTGCAGGAATTGCCGCTTCGAGCGGTTCTGCATGCACTGCTGGGAGCATCGAGCCTTCTCATGTACTGGTTGCTATGTTTGGCCATGAATCCGACCGTATCAGAAATTCAATTCGCTTTAGCTTTGGACTAGGCAATACAGATGAACAAATCGAAAAGGTAGCTGAAGCAACAGCGAAAATTGTGAAACGGTTAACAAATAGATGATTTAGAGCAAGTGAGGTGAGGAAATGAAGAAGGATCCGAAAGATACAAGGGTGGTCGTCGGTATGAGCGGTGGAGTGGATTCATCGGTGGCGGCTTTACTCTTGAAGCAGCAGGGCTACGATGTCATCGGTATCTTCATGAAAAACTGGGACGACACGGATGAATTTGGCGTTTGTACGGCAACAGAGGATTATGATGACGTCATTCGCGTCTGCAATCAAATTGGGATTCCCTATTACGCGGTGAATTTCGAAAAGCAATACTGGGAGAAGGTCTTTACCTATTTCCTTGATGAATATAAGGCAGGACGTACACCGAACCCTGATGTGATGTGCAATAAAGAAATTAAATTTAAGGCTTTTCTCGAGCATGCCATCAGTCTTGGAGCTGACTACCTTGCCACCGGCCATTACGCAAGAGTAGAAGAACGGGATGGAGAGGTCAAAATGCTCCGTGGGGTGGATGAGAATAAGGACCAAACCTATTTCTTGAACCAATTGACCCAGGAGCAGCTAGAAAAAGTGATGTTTCCGATCGGGGATATTGAGAAATCCAAGGTTAGAGAAATTGCGAAGGAAGCGAATCTTGCCACTGCCACAAAAAAAGACAGCACAGGAATTTGTTTTATTGGGGAGCGAAATTTCAAAGAATTCCTGAGCAATTATCTTCCTGCTCAGCCAGGTAACATGGAGACCTTTGATGGGGAAATTATGGGTAAGCATGATGGTCTGATGTATTATACGATTGGCCAACGTCATGGGCTTGGAATCGGTGGTGCAGGAGATCCATGGTTTGTCATTGGCAAGGACCTAGAGCGAAATGTTCTCTATGTTGGACAGAATTTCCATAATGACATGCTTTATTCTGATTCCATTACGGCGGTAAATGTAAGCTGGGTTTCGAACAAAGAAAAACCAGAAACCTTTGATTGCACTGCAAAGTTTCGCTATCGTCAGCCTGATAATAAGGTGACCGTTCATCTATTGGAGGATGGCAAAGCGAAGGTCATCTTCCATGAACCGATTCGTGCGGTGACCCCTGGGCAAGCAGTTGTTTTCTACAATGGAGATGAATGTCTCGGTGGGGGAACGATTGATGAAGTGTATCGGGATGGAAAGCGATTAACATATGTAGGGTAGACCTCGATTCCAACAGAATCGAGGTTTTCCTATGGCGAAATTATGCTATACTTTTTATAAAAAATAGGCAGTTAAATTTTGATGTTGATCTTTATACCGCCATATGTGCATAGGTTCACTACGTTGCTCGTCCCGAGCAAAACCCATTCACCCATGCACATTTGGCTGTATCAACACTGAAAATCAACATAGCCAAAAATAAAAGCCCTTATCATTAGGAGCGTGAAGATATGGACAAGAATCAACAGGGAATCAAATATATGCAAGAAGGAAAATGGGAGGAAGCAGCGAAAATTTTTATGGAAGCGATTGAAGAGAATCCAAAGGATGCGGTTTCCTATATTAATTTTGGCAATGTACTGGCAGCTGTGGGGGAAAATGAAAAGGCATTAAGCTTCTTTGAAAAAGCCATGCAACTCGATGAAAATGCGGCAGCTGCTTATTATAGTGCTGGGAATCTCTATTTTGAAAATGAGAATCTAGAGGCAGCCAAGAATATGTTCGAAAAAGCACTTCAAAAGGGTTTGGATTCAAGCGATAATTATTTTATGCTCGGATTGACACTGGCTCAGCTCGAACAGCCACGCTTAGCCTTACCTTATCTCCAAAGAAGTGTCGAACTAAACGGGAAAGATCCTGAGGCGCATTTTCAATATGGGCTCTGTTTGGCAGGCTTGGAGCTGATCGATGCTGCGATGGAACAATTCCAAGCGTGTATCAAGCTCGATGAAAACCATGCGGACGCCTACTATAATTTGGGTGTCGCCTATGGCTATCAAGAAAAAGGTGAACAGGCACTCGCTATGTTTGAGAAGGCTTTACAAATTCAGCCCGATCATATGCTAGCTGGCTACGGAAAAAAGCTAATGGAAAAGGGAACGGATCAGTAGACGATTAACATAAAAAAATATTATGAAAGGAGGAAGGACTTTGGCAGAGCAGGAAAAGCTTGATCTTTTTAATGAAGAGGCAAAATACATAAAGGGAAAGCATCTCGTGACGATTTTTCACAATGAGCAAAATTTATATACCGTTCTAAGAATTAGAGTGGAAGAAACAAATGAATCCTACGACGAGAAGGAAGCTGTTATTACAGGCTATTTTCCGAGAGTACATGATCAAGAGACCTATACCTTCTACGGGCAAATGAAGGAGCATCCGAAATTTGGCGTGCAATTTCATGCTGAGCATTTTCGCAAGGAGCTGCCCCAAACGAAGCAGGGTGTGATTGCATATCTATCTGGGGAGCTTTTTAAAGGAATCGGGAAAAAGACAGCAGAGAAAATTGTCGAGACTCTAGGGGAGAATGCCATTTCTCGAATATTAAGCCAGCCCTCATTATTGGATTCGGTACCAAAGCTTCCTCCCGAAAAGGCAAAAGACTTGTATGATACACTCCTGGCCAATCAAGGCTTAGAACAAGCCATGATTGCTCTTAATCAATTTGGGTTTGGTCCGCAAATCTCGATGAAAATATACCAAATATACAAGGAACAAACGATTGAGATCATCCAGAAGAATCCTTACAGACTTGTCGAGGATGTGGAGGGAATTGGCTTTACTCGGGCGGATGAATTAGGTTTTCAAATGGGGATTTCAGGGAACCATCCTGACCGAATAAAGGCAGCCTGCTTGTTTGTCCTAGATGCGCAGTGTATGCAGGCAGGCCATGTCTATCTTCCGGCCAAAGAGCTTTTGATTAACGTCAAAAGGCTCCTCGAGGAAAACAAAAGGGATTCCATTGAGTATACCGATATTTCAAACGAGCTCATTAAGCTTGAAGAGGAAGGAAAAATCATCATTGAAGAGAAACGCATCTATTTGCCTTCCTTATATTTTTCCGAAAAAGGTCTCGTCACGAATATTAAACGCTTGCTCGAGCAAACAGAATATGATGAACAATTTCCAGAGTCCGAATTTCTACTCGCCTTAGGAGCATTGGAGGAAAGACTGAAGGTTCAGTACGCTCCAACTCAGAGGGAGGCCATTCAAACTGCGCTCATGTCCCCTATGCTTATTCTGACCGGTGGACCTGGAACAGGAAAAACAACGGTAATAAAAGGTATTGTGGAGCTCTATGGTGAATTGCATGGCTGCTCAATGGATCCGAAGGATTACAAAAAAGAAGAGCCCTTTCCTTTTTTACTAGCGGCGCCAACAGGAAGGGCGGCGAAAAGGATGAGTGAATCTACTGGGCTCCCAGCTGTCACGATTCATCGCCTTCTTGGATGGAATGGCGTAGAGGGCTTCAGTAGAGATGAAGACAATCCTCTTGAAGGAAAAATTTTGATCGTTGATGAAACCTCGATGCTTGATATTTGGCTTGCTCATCAATTATTTAAAGCATTGCCAGAGCATATTCAAGTGATTCTGGTGGGTGATGAGGATCAATTGCCATCGGTGGGACCTGGGCAAGTGCTTAAGGATTTACTTGCCTCAGAACGTATTCCGACTGTGAAACTCACCGATATTTATCGGCAGGAGAATGGCTCCTCGATCATTGAGCTTGCCCACCACATCAAAAGCGGACAGCTTCCCGATAATTTAACAAAACCGCAAAATGATCGTTCATTTATTAGGTGTACGACGGCGCAGATTAGCGAAGTGGTTGAGAAGGTTACCGAAAATGCCAAGAAAAAGGGATATACCTCTAAGGATATTCAGGTACTTGCTCCGATGTATAAGGGGCCGGCTGGGATTGACCGACTCAATGAAATAGTTCAAGAGATCTTTAACAGCAATGAAAGTGGAACCCGCAAGGAGCTCAAATTTGGCGACGTGAAATACCGAATTGGAGACAAGGTCCTGCAGCTCGTTAATCAGCCGGAAAACAATGTTTGCTACGGAGATATCGGGGAGATTGTATCCATTTTTTATGCAAAGGAAAACACCGAGAAAGAGGACATGATCGTTGTTTCCTTTGAGGGCATTGAAGCCACCTATACCCGTCAGGATTTGAATCAAATTACCCATGCCTATTGCTGCTCGGTCCATAAATCACAGGGGAGTGAATTTCCCATTGTCATCCTGCCGATAGTAAAAAGCTATTACAGGATGCTGCGAAGAAATTTAATCTACACAGCGATTACCCGGGCCAAAAGCTCTCTCATTTTATGTGGGGAGGAAGAGGCATTACGAATGGCCGTAGCAAAAGCAGATGAGCAAAACAGACTGACGACGCTTCAATCAAAATTAAGGGAAGCGATAGCTAAGGAAGGGGAGTCTCCTCAACAGCTCGAATCAAAGGAAAGTAAACCCTTCTTATACGAGGAAAATATGCTAGATATCGATCCGTTAATTGGAATGGAGAACATAACACCCTATGATTTCTTGGAAAAATAATCAGGAGTGCCAATTTTGGTACTCTTTTTTTTGTATCTCTAAAATCAATTCACAAAAAATAAGGGTGGAGGTGATCCAATGAGAAAGCTCAACCATGAAGCTGCACCTAATCTTAATTTGTCAAACGAACAAATTAAGAATTCTAATTTAGTGCCATCAGATACAGGGTATGGGTATTCGGAAGAATTGTCGGACGGCGGGGAAAGAAATGAATATATCGCAAATCAGAAACGCAGCGATAAAAATAATTAGCTGGTAAACCTTTCTCTAATGAATCCTTGTATTATGCAGAAACTAAGGGTGTTCGGAAAGGTGGGAACGCTCTTTGCGGACATTTTCATTGCTGAAGGGTCTCCCTGTATATGTGAAAGATACAGGTGAGAAATTGGGTGAAGTATTTGATCTTTGCTTGTCTGATTGTGGCAGGGTGCAAGGGCTCATTCTCCGAAATGGAGCTATCCTGAAAAAAAGCTCATTTATTCGTGTAGAGGATGTATCTGCTTTTGGAATCGACGGAGTGATGCTGGAAACCGCATCCATTGCAAAGCCGCTACAAAGCGATATGTATCAAATGTTTGAGGGGAAGGAGAAGCTGATTGGGAAGCCGTTGTTGTCAAGCGAAGGAGAACATCTTGGGCTCTTAAATGATGTATATTTTCATGAGGAGCTGGGAACAATTGTAGGGTATGAATGTTCGGATGGCTTCTTTGCTGACATCACAGAGGGGAAACGGATCATCAAAACAAATGAACCGCCAACGATTGGGAAAGATGCCATCATCGTTAGTATAAATCACTAAAAAACGGTAAGGGGTCTTTTCCAATGTTCAATTGTCCTAACTGTCAAAGCAAAGATATCGGGAAGATTGGGATCAATCAATACTATTGCTGGAATTGCTTCATCGAGCTTTCTCTCTCCCAGGGAATGATCAACACTCATCAAGTTGAGGAGGATGGTTCCTTAAGTTCCTTAGATGATCTCTTTGATGAAGAGCAGCGCCGGTATATCCTTTAAATAATTTGTAAAAATATAAACCCGAGGTGAGACGCATTATGAAAAAGATGTTAACATCTGTCGTAGCGATCGGAGCTGGTATAGCTGCGTACAACTTGGTCCAAAAAAATAATATGATGTCTCGTCGAAATATGAAAAAAATGCAAAATAAGATTTCCAAAGCGCTCTTCTAATTTGTGACCCCCTTTTAAAAAGGGGGTTTGCTGTGCAATCTGTGTTTTTGTAGTAGCGTGAAGTTGAAAAAATACATGATTCTAGACACAGCTGGTTGGAAATAGGTAAATTGAGTCTCAAATAAGCGTGAATCGGGACTCAACCGTCTGAGAAAGCGGTATTTGGGTCCCGAATAGGTACTAATCGAGACTCAAATGGGTGGAAATAGGTAAATTGAGTCCCGATAAGGTGCTATTCGAGACTGAAAAGGGTGAAAAGAGGTAATGCGAGTCTCAAATAAGCAAGAATCGGGACTCGAAAGTAAGGAAATGAGCAATTTCAGTCCTGAAAAACGATGAATCTGGACAGAGAGGTAAGGAATTGGGCTGTATGAGTCCCAGAAAAAGCTCTTAACCCATTAATTCCGAAGACACTTGTGCTTTTTCTATTTGGAGGTCGGGTATGGATATTCGTCTAAAATGGTATTATCGATTTGGATTTCTTCTTTTGGTCTTTATCGTCATTTATGTTTTCCTAAAGCTCAAGCCCATATGGCTTCCGCTCCTTCAAACCATTCTAATCGTCTTATCTCCCTTTATCATTTCAGGATTTATCACTTATTTGCTTCATCCCATCGTTGAAAAATTACATGAGAATTTTCTCCCGAGATGGGCGGCTATTTTAATCATTTACCTACTCTTTTTCGGGGGAGTTGGCTTTGCGCTATATAAAGGGATCCCCGCCTTTATTATGCAACTGAGAGATTTGGTAGAAAATGCTCCACATTTCACAAGTCAATATCGAGTTTGGGTGACAACCATTCAGGAGCATACGTCCGCATGGCCTGAGGGATTTCAAGAGAAAATAGACGAGGGTATTGATGCAGCAGAGGAAGCGTTAAACCAGTTTTTAACGAAGGTGGTCGATTTCCTTCTGGGTATTCTGAATTCTATTCTTATCATTGCTCTTATCCCATTCATCACTTTCTACATGCTGAAGGATATTGACTCAATCAAAAGGGCAATCTGGTATTTGACACCAAGAAAATGGAGGTCGGGTGGCATCCAGTTTTTACGGGATGTGGATAAATCCCTCGGAGGATATATTCGCGGTCAGCTACTTGTTGGAGCTGCTCTCGGCTCGATTGCCGCACTTCTTTTCTGGTTATTTGATATGAAGTATCCACTGCTTCTTGGATTCATCGTTGGGGCCACCAATATCATCCCGTATTTTGGGCCAATCATTGCCCTCTTTCCTACGGTGATTATTGCGATTACCATCTCTATCAAGATGGTGATCACGTCAATCGTCATCATTTTAGTTTTGCAGTTTGCAGAGGGGAATATTTTATCTCCTTTAATTGTGGGAAAAAGTCTACACATGCATCCATTGATGATCATGCTCGCTCTTTTAGCAGGTGGAGAGATGGGAGGCGTATTTGGCTTGATCGTCGCTGTACCCATCCTTGCCATTGTCAAGGTGAGCATCCTACATGCCCGCAATCATTTGATTCGTTCAAGACAGATGAAGGATGGAGTCTCAGAGCATTGACAAACCTAATTTTAAATCGCTATAATTCGACTATATAGGAAAATGTATATTTGAAACATGTTGAAGGATGAAGTATGTTACAGACCATTTAAAGAGAGGAATTTCCGTGGCTGAAAGAAATTCTAGATGAAGGGTAACAGAAAGCTATTCCTGAATGCAGCTAATCCCTGCCGTAAACCTTGCGTTAAAGGTCTTGAGAGATGAATGAGCCTTTCATTCGTAATCAGGGTGGTACCGCGAGACAAGTCTCGTCCCTGTATGGGGATGGGGCTTTTTTGTTTTTTAATAAAGTATTAAGGAGGAAAAAAGCAATGAAAAAACTGACTGGATCTGAGATTCGCCGCAAATATCTTGAGTTTTTTAAGGGAAAAGGACATTCGATTGAGCCAAGTGCGTCCCTTGTTCCCCATGATGACCCTTCCCTATTATGGATCAACTCTGGGGTGGCAACGCTCAAAAAATACTTTGATGGACGTGTGATTCCAGATAATCCACGTATCACGAATGCGCAAAAATCCATCCGTACAAATGATATTGAGAACGTTGGAAAAACAGCCCGTCACCATACCTTTTTTGAAATGCTCGGGAACTTTTCCATCGGTGAATATTTCAAGGAAGAAGCGATTGAATGGGCTTGGGAATTCCTAACTGATGAGAAATGGATTGGATTTGATCCGGAGCGCTTATCCGTCACGATTCATCCCGAGGATGAAGAAGCGTTTGAGCTTTGGAGCAAAAAAATTGGTATTCCTGAAGAACGAATTATTCGCCTTGAAGGCAACTTCTGGGATATTGGTGAGGGACCAAGTGGACCAAATACAGAAATTTTCTACGACCGTGGTGAAAAATATGGCAACGATCCTGATGACCCTGAGCTCTATCCAGGGGGAGAAAATGATCGCTATTTAGAAGTATGGAATCTTGTGTTTTCTGAATTCAACCATAATCCAGACGGCACCTATACTCCGCTGCCAAAGAAAAATATTGATACCGGAATGGGCTTAGAACGGATGGCCTCTGTCCTGCAGGATGTGCCGACAAACTTTGATACGGACCTGTTTATGCCGATCATTCGTGCGACCGAAGAAATATCCGGCGTCAAATATGGCAGCAGCACAGAAACCGATGTAGCCTTCAAGGTCATTGCCGACCATATTCGTACCGTTGCTTTTGCGGTTGGAGATGGAGCTCTTCCTTCCAATGAAGGTCGTGGCTATGTGCTCCGTCGTTTGCTCCGTCGTGCTGTTCGCTACGCAAAGCAAATTAACATTAATCGTCCATTTATGTATGAGCTCGTACCAGTTGTTGGAGAAATTATGCATGATTTCTATCCAGAGGTAAAAGATAAAGCAGATTTTATCGAAAAGGTTATAAAGAATGAAGAGGAGCGCTTCCATGAAACACTTCATGAAGGCTTAAATATTCTCGCTTCTGTTATCAAGAAGGAGAAAGAAGCGGGCAGCGACACGATTCAAGGGAAGGATATCTTCCGTCTTTACGACACTTACGGCTTCCCTGTGGAATTAACTGAGGAATACGCAGAGGAAGAAGGACTTAAGGTAGACCATGAGGGCTTTGAAAAGGAAATGGAAGCTCAGAGGGAAAGAGCTAGAGCGGCAAGACAGGATGTCGATTCCATGCAGGTACAAGGCGGGGTCCTTGGAGAAATTAAAGTAG
>DLCS01000050.1:0-267 GCA_002480735.1 Bacillaceae bacterium UBA7792
ATCTTTAACAAATACTATTTTAGTGCTGGGACTCATTTATTTATTGTATCGGGAGCCATATGCGAACTTTTTGAAGATGGACATGGAGCAGCTCTTGCCTGCGCTACTGACCATTGTAGCCACCAATGGAATTACTGAAGCAATTCTTTCAGGTGTGTTGGCGCCGATTATTTCAAAACCGTTATTAAAATTGAGAAGAAAATAGCAGCCTTTGCGAATAAGCATCGAGTCAATTGATTCGATGCTTATTCATTTAGGCTCTTTTCT
>DLCS01000050.1:512-7653 GCA_002480735.1 Bacillaceae bacterium UBA7792
ACATTGTTGTTTTTGAATAAAGATAATTAGACAAAACGGTTGATTATGCAGACTATCTATAGAAACAACTGAGAAAAGTGCTGCAATTACGGAAGGAAAATGGCTCATCGGTGTAACATTAAGTATATCGCTTGCTATCGCAGCTTTGTATGAAATAATCGAATGGTTAGTTTCTAAGATAACAAAAGGAGGAAAAGCTTCTAAAGAATTCTTAGGAACTCAAGGAGATATCTGGGATTCACAATGGGATATGTTATTAACCCTAGTTGGTTCTATTTTAGCACTTCTCATCTTTTCAAAATTGCATACAAAGCTGCTAAAAAAATAGGGATTATCCTGTATCTACTGATTGTATTCGACCTAGAAATGTGAAAGTAAATGAGTAAATTATTGTGTTCTGAACTGTTCATGAGCGTATTTAGTATTTCAATTGCAAACTCTTTATCTTCTTTAATGATATTGGCTATTTTATTTAGTTTATCGCTTGCTTTGTTTCCACTTTTATGATTATGAGTTAATCTTACAGACCCATTTATAGTAAAACAAAACAGCTATTAACAAAATTGGGTTAACCAGCAATGAATACCATATACGCCACCAATTATGATAAAAATAACCCCAAGGTTCAGGTAATAATGAGATGAGTTCATACAATGTAATAGCTATTACCCAAAACAGGATATAAAGTATTTGCTTGTAAAACAATTGCTTAAATGGATACCAATTTATAAACATAATATTTACAGGAGGGATTAATACAGTGAATGCAGGAAGCACCCACCAATTAATTTCTTTAGTAAAGTACCAATAACCATGGTATTTGAAGTCTATATAGGTCTCAGTAATTGCCTGGAAAGCGATTGTAAACATCCATATATGCAGTAATTCATTTTTGTTTAAACGTTTATTGGTTGTAAAAGCTAATAAATTAAAGAGAATAATCGCAGTAATAAATCCGAACATCGCAAAAAACATCCTTTTTAAAATTAGCTTTTTCAACCACATCTCTAATTATTCTGTACCTTTTGTATCTTTTTTGTATCATGATCGTCCCTTCACAAATGCTAATTTTCCCCTACAACTGCCGAACACAAAAAAGACCACTTCCAAAGGAAGCAGTCTTTTGTCAAGAACCCTTTGTTCCGAAGGGTTCTACGGGTTTGGCACCCAATGACCTGTGAGGGACTTGAACCCCCGACCCCCACCCTGTCAAGGTGATGCTCTCCCAGCTGAGCTAACAGATCGTTTTTAAAGAGTACATGCTTTATTATACATGGGTGCAATAAAAAGTCAATGATTTTGTTGATAAAGATCGAATGCAAAACAAAAACACGAACAAATATTCCGCTTTTTATTGTATAAAGAACACTCGTTCGCATATAATAGAGCTAAGAACTTGAAAAGTGGGGAGTCATCATGAAGGGTCTTCTCTTGAGATCGCTGGAAGAGCATATGCCAATCGAAATGATTTATATTTCCTCAAACAATCAAATCACGCAACGAAAAATTGTGGTTACTGAAATCAATCCCAGTACTATTCGTGCTTACTGTTATTTGCGCAGACAAACAAGATTGTTTAAGCTAGACAACATTTTGTCTGTAATGGTGCCCAGGAAATATAACCGTCAAATTGGGTAAAATAAAAGCTAACAATTCTTATACAGGGTTGTTGGCTTTTTTCATGCAAGTTATTCTTGCCAAACCGGCTTCCATCAATCTATTATTTACAAATTAATTATAATAGGATAATATTTTCCTATGTGTTTTTCGCTTAATCTTTTTTCAGAACGGGGGAACCAATCAATTGGCTTCCAGCCTTTGGGGTGAATTTTTGGAAAATGCGAGCAGCCTTTGCTATTACGAGAAGCTTGTATTTTTTTAAGAAAGGGCATGTTTCCAGTCCTAACCCGACAGCTAACCCCGTCAGCGTCTTTAAGGGAACAGCAAATCAATATTTCCTGAAATCAGACACTACAGGTGTCTATTTTGGGCTAAAAAAATGGCTACTCTGTTTCCCTTACCGAGACTTATTATTGCAGCATAAAAAATAAAGGTAAGGAGAGATTGTATGAAAAAAAAGATTAGTTTAGCAACACAGATTTTTATTGGACTAGCCCTTGGTATTGTAGTTGGTGCTATTTTCTACGGCAGTCCAACAGCAGCCTCTTATCTTCAACCCATTGGAGATATATTTCTTCGTTTAATTAAAATGATTGTCGTCCCAATCGTGATTGCGAGCATCGTTGTGGCCGTTGCAGGTGTTGGCGATATCAAGCAGTTAGGTAAGATTGGTGGGAAAACACTCCTCTATTTTGAAATCATTACAACCATCGCCATTATCGTTGGTCTTACCTCAGCAAATATTTTCCACCCAGGTAGCGGTGTGAATATGAGCGAGCTAAAGCAAACCGATATTCACAGCTATGTCGAAACCGCTGAAGCTCAGGAAAGTAAGACAATTGTGGACACCCTGGTTGGAATTGTTCCAACGAATCCAATTGCAGCGATTGCCAATGGAGACATGCTTGCAATAATTTTCTTTTCATTAGTTCTTGGATTAGGGATATCTGCCATCGGTGAAAAAGGAAAACCGGTTTTAACCTTGTTCCAGGGAATCGCAGATGCCATGTTCTGGGCGACGAATCAAATTATGAAATTTGCGCCATTCGGTGTATTTGCCCTGATTGGTGTAACGGTATCAAAATTCGGTATTTCCTCTCTCGTTCCACTTGGAAAGCTGGTTCTCACCGTATATGGAACCATGCTGTTCTTTATCATTGTTGTTCTCGGTACAGTAGCCATGATATCTGGATACAATATTTTCAAATTGATTAGTTATCTTAAAGATGAATTAATTCTTGCATTCTCGACAGCTAGCTCGGAAACCGTTCTACCAAAAATAATGGAGAAGGTCGAGAAGCTTGGCTGTCCAAAGCATATAGCCGCATTTGTTATTCCAACAGGCTATTCCTTTAATTTGGATGGTTCCACTCTTTATCAAGCCCTTGCTGCGATTTTTATTGCGCAAATGTATGGAATTGATATGAGTATTGCTGATCAAATTTCACTCATGCTTGTTCTAATGGTTACCTCGAAAGGAATTGCAGGAGTTCCTGGTGTCTCCTTTGTCGTTCTGTTAGCAACATTGGGTACCGTCGGATTACCTGTTGAGGGACTTGCCTTCATTGCGGGAATTGACCGTATTCTTGATATGGGACGTACCGTAGTGAATGTGATTGGGAATTCCCTTGCAGCAATTGTCATTTCAAAATGGGAAGGGAAATTTAATCCACAAAAAGAGGAACATTTAGTTGAACAATTATCTTAGGCAAAGTAGAACCTAAACTAAAAGGAAGCTCTTTTCTCAAACTGAGAGCTTCCTTTTTTATACATATTCAAACGATTAATTTGATAAGGCCTGTGGTGTGGATGTTCCTTTTCCTTTGCCAAGGAATTGAAGTACAACAAGACCAATAAACATGATTAAACCAACAATATCTGAGATTCCTTCTGGATAAATTAGCAATAACCCGGCAACAATTCCTACAATTCTTTCAACCCCGTTAAGCTTTCTTTGCCAGAATCCGATAACACCAGCGCCAATCGCCATCATCCCACAGAGTGCAGTGAATACAACCCAAATTAAGTAATACCAAGTCGTATCGATCATCAGTAATTCCGGTGAAAGGACGAACATATATGGAATAATGAAGGCTGCTATTGCGAGCTTGGATGCATTTATACCGGTTTTAATCGGTTCACCACCGGAAACTCCTGCAGCAGCAAAGGCTGCTAAAGCAACTGGAGGAGTAATATCTGCAATAATTCCAAAATAGAAAACGAATAAGTGAGCAGATAAATCGGGTACGCCTAACAAAATAATAGCAGGTGCTGCAATCGTTGATGTAATAACATAGTTTGCTGTTGTTGGGGAACCCATACCAAGAATAATACAAGCGACCATTGTTAACATCAAGGTTGGAAGTAATGCTCCACCCGCTAAGTCTAATAAACCGTTTGCAAGCTTCAGCCCCAATCCTGTTTTCGTAACGACCCCAACGATAATTCCTGCACAGGCTGTTGCTGCCGCCACACCCAGTGCGGTCCGAGCTCCATCTACAAGAGCATCAATCATTTGTTTGAAACCAATTCTAGTTGCTTTACGTAAACCACTGACAATAATGGTAATCAGAATGGACCATAATGCTGCTCTTGTTACACTCATACCAGAGGTTAACAAGACTATAACAGCTAGAATTGGAGTTAATAAATAAATATTTTTGAATACTTCCTTGCGATTTGGCATTTCCTCATCTTTTAGACCACGAAGACCTACTCTTTTCGCTTCAAAATGTGTCATGATCCATATGCCAGTAAAGTATAGTAATGCAGGGATAGCAGCTGCCTTTGCGATTTCCCAATACGTAATTCCGCCGATGAACTCCACCATTAAGAAGGCTGCAGCCCCCATGACTGGCGGCATAAGCTGTCCACCTGTGGAAGCTGCGGCTTCTACCGCACCAGCAAACTCCTTCTTATATCCGAGCTTTTTCATCATCGGAATTGTAAATGAACCTGAAGTAACTACGTTTGCCACAGAGCTACCACTAATTGTTCCTTGAAGGGCACTAGAGAAAACTGCAACCTTTGCCGGCCCTCCTGTAGCCTTACCAGCAATGGATACCGCTAGATCATTAAAATACTGTCCTACACCGGTTTTCACAAGGAAGGACCCAAATAATAGGAACAAGAAGATAAATGTAGCTGATACCCCTATTGGTGTTCCAAGTATGCCTTCAGTTGTGTAAAACATCGTTTGAATGAAGCGTTCTGGAGATAAACCACGGTGTGCTAAAAACCCTGGCATTTGTGGCCCAAATAATGCATAGACAATAAAAAATCCAGCAATAATGGTAATCGGCAAGCCCACTGCTCGGCGTGTCGCTTCTAATACCAATAGAACGGCTAATATCCCTATGTAAAAGTCTATATCCGTAATGACCCCTGCTCTCATGACCAAATCATCAATCATCAGCGGCCAATAAGCACCTACCACAACGGAGGCAATCGCCAGGATAATATCATACCATGCTGGCTTATGCTTGAATCCCCGATCCTTTTTCTTGGCCGGGAACAATAGGAAAATGAGAGAAAGGGCAAAGCCTAAGTGAATTGAACGCTGTAATTGTGCAGTCAAAACACCAAATATAGCCGTATATAGTTGAAATAAGGAAAAAGCCAAGAGACCTAGGAATACAATCCAGCCAATTATTCCTGTTAGTTTCCTCGTACCTGCCTCAGGGTCATACTTTTCTAATAATTTCTGTTGTTCCTCTAACGAAAGTGTTTCATGATTATTTTGACTCAATGATGTTCACTCCTTTCAAAAGCTGTAACAAATCTAGATTTTCAATCTTAATACGTACCCTTGTACCTTTTTCAAAGTAATTTAAAAGAGGAAATTCTTCATTTTGGAAAATAACGATATGATTCGCCCGTACTCGAGCAATTCGAAGGTCAAAATATGGAAATACTCGATTCATATTCTTAAG
This sequence comes from Bacillaceae bacterium UBA7792, assembly GCA_002480735.1. Taxonomy (GTDB): domain Bacteria; phylum Bacillota; class Bacilli; order Bacillales; family Cytobacillaceae; genus Robertmurraya; species Robertmurraya andreesenii. The sequence continues at coordinate 6,065 of DLCS01000050.1, forward strand.
AAAATATTTCCCATTTTTCTCTTCGAATATCTCACTATCAGAAGCATATGACGGCATTCCGATGGCAAAATCCTCATACATCAGTTCATATTGCTTGATTTGTCCATCACTTGTTGACATATAACTTTCTACAACATCAGATAGATGGATGGAATGGGTATACTTGATTTTAAAAGTTTGTTCCTCCGACAGAGGGATGTAGGCAAGCACATTTTCAGTTTTAGGATCTTCAAATACAAGTGCCTTCTTTATGGGAATGAATGTAAGGATAGTCAAACTTAAAAATACGAGGGTTACTAAAAAGATGATCCAGTTTATCTGTTGCTTCTTCATGCAAACCCACCTGTAGAACATATTCTATATTTAGGAATTCATATTAAAAGATAATTTGACCGGCGCAAGCCCCTGTAATAAGGTATTGCAGCCGGTCATTTTTATCGACAAAAAACTAGAAGTTAAGATTAATAACCTTTTTCATCATAATATTTTTGCGCTCCAGGATGGATCTCAATTCCAGTTCCTTCCTTTGCCTTGGCTGGATCAATAATCTTAGCTTTAGCATGTGTTACTTTGTCTAGATTCTCGAAAATTGCTTTAGTGATTTGGTATACAGCATCCTCAGAAAGACTATCAACAACTGCTAACATAGCTGATACCGCTACAGTTGGAACAGCCTCTTCTAGACCATAAACACCAATTGGTACTTCATCTTGAATGTAGTAAGGATATTTCTTGATTAACTCATCAATTTTGTCCTGGGCAATTGGAACGATCACTACATCTTCAGTTGCAGAAAGGCCTTCAACTGCACCAGTTGGAGTTCCAGCTGTAACAAATGCCGCATCAATCGCACCATCTTGGATTCCAGCTGTGGATTCATCAAAAGATAAATCTTGCTTTTGAATATCATTTAATGTTAATCCATGAACCTCTAAAATTTGTTCAGCATTCAGGGCTGTACCAGAACCAGGGGCACCGATAGAAACCTTTTTCCCCTTTAAATCTTCAACAGATTTGATTCCAGATTTTGCAGTTGTCACAATTTGAATCGTTTCAGGGTAAAGAGTACCAATTGCTTGAATGTTATCAATCTTCTCTTTGAACATTGCTTTTCCTTCTTTCGCATAGGAAGCAATATCTGTTTGTGTGAAGGCGATTTCTCCATCGCCAGCTTTCAACGTTGTCATATTTTCAGCAGATGCACCCGTTGATTCAGCGTTTGCATCAATTCCAAGCTCATCAGAAATAATACTTGCGAAAGCACCACCTAGCGGATAATAAGTTCCACCAGTACCTCCAGTTAGGATACTAACGAATTCTGGAAGATCGGCAGACTCTTCAGCATCCTTTGAATCTGAACCAGAGCCTGAATCCTTACCTCCATTGGCCTTTTCTTTCTCTCCACCACCACAAGCAGCTAGAAACATTGATAGCGCTAACATTAAAATAGTCAGTAACAGAAAACTCTTTTTCTTCATTCCTTTTCCCCCTCGTATAGTAAGTTTAGAATCCTCTTTCGAGGTAATTTCCAGTTCGTTTATTGCTCTTTGATAACTTCATAGATGGTAGTTCAGATAGTGGGGGGCTAG
>DLCS01000078.1:0-7318 GCA_002480735.1 Bacillaceae bacterium UBA7792
GATTCGTTTAGTACAGGTTTCCTTGAGCATCCACATTATACAAGACCAGCTGATTTTCGTGGTATGAAGGTTCCGGACGTTCTAATCTCCGGTAATCATCGTTTGATTGACGAATGGCGAGCAAAGGAATCGTTAAAAAGGACGTACGAGCGAAGACCTGATTTACTTCAAAAAATTGAGTTGACGGATACACAAAAAAAATGGCTGCTAGAATTTGAAAACGAGCAAAAATAAGGTTGAAGTAGTACTTGAATTATGGTATGATTCTTTTTGTGACTTAGACTGATAATAGTTTTTGTCTTATAACGATGTTCCGCTGCATTTTTTTGAAGAAGTAGAGTTGTGCAAGAGCATCTGTTGGAAGGAGTTGAATACGATGCAAAAATTAATCGAAGAAATCACTAAAGAACAACTTCGTACTGATCTTCCTGCGTTCCGTCCTGGTGACACTGTACGTGTACACGTTAAGGTTGTCGAGGGTACTCGTGAACGTATTCAGATTTTTGAAGGTGTTGTGATTAAGCGTCGTGGTGGTGGAATTAGCGAAACCTTTACAGTTCGCAAAATTTCTTACGGTGTAGGCGTTGAGCGTACATTCCCAGTACACACACCAAAAATTGCGAAGCTTGAAGTAATCCGTCGCGGTAAAGTTCGCCGTGCGAAACTTTATTACCTACGTAGCCTACGTGGTAAGAAAGCTCGTATTAAAGAAATTCGATAAGAGTTTAAGGAAGAAGGGAGCTTGTGATCGTAAAAATCCTGCAAAGATTTTTACATACAAGCTCCTTTTTTATCAGATAAAAAGGTAAGGACAACCTCCATGTTAGCCTGTTTTGTTTGCTTAAGGCTGTTCAAGCTGCTTGTGTTTACCTTAGAAGACTGCAATATTTACTTTTTTCTTTGAAATTGCAATAATAATCTAAACGGTAATTTTAGAATTGGTGGGATGATGGTGACAAAAAAGAAAAATGAGCTATGGGAATGGACAAAGGCATTAATAATTGCAGTTGTACTAGCAGCTTTTATCCGTTATTTTCTATTCGCACCGATCGTGGTAGATGGCTTATCGATGATGCCAACCTTACATGATCAGGATCGAATGATCGTGAATAAATTCAGCTATAAAATTGGGGAACCAAAGCGATTTGATATTATCGTATTTCATGCTCCTGAGAACAAGGATTACATAAAGAGAGTAATTGGCTTGCCAGGTGATAAGATTGAATATCGAAATGACACGCTCTATGTTAATGGAAAAGCATACAAGGAGCCATATTTAGATGAATTTAAAAGCAAGGTCATCGATGGGCCGTTAACTGAGCCATTTACATTAGAAGAGGTAACGGGCCATGAAACTGTTCCTGAGGGGCATCTATTTGTCATGGGAGATAATCGACGCTACAGCAAGGATAGTCGCCATATTGGTACGATTCCAATGGAAAAGGTTCTTGGTAGTACAAGCATGATTTATTGGCCTTTAGATGACATCAAAATTGTTAAGTAGTGAAGACATCGGAGAGAGTACAAGGGAGGTGCTATGATGACAATACAATGGTTTCCAGGCCATATGGCAAAAGCACGCAGGGAGGTCACGGAGAAGCTTAAGCTCGTGGATATCATTTTTGAGCTTGTGGATGCGCGAATTCCATCCTCTTCTCGAAACCCGATGATTGATGAAATTATTCAGCATAAACCGAGATTGGTGCTCCTTAATAAGGCAGACATGGCTGACAAAGAGGTAACGAAGGAATGGATCCGCTATTTTGAGGATAAGGGGATTAGCGCACTGGCGATCAATTCTCAGGCTGGGGTTGGGATGAAAGAGATTGTCTCGGCATCAAAAGCCATCCTGAAGGAAAAATTTGATCGTATGAAAGCTAAAGGGGTCAAGCCGAGAGCGATTCGAGCGATGATTGTAGGGATTCCTAATGCAGGGAAATCAACCCTAATCAATCGCTTAGCCAAAAAGAACATTGCAAAAACAGGCAATACGCCAGGGGTGACAAAGGCCCAGCAGTGGATTAAGGTCGGAAAAGAGCTAGAGCTGCTAGATACTCCAGGTATTTTATGGCCGAAATTCGAAGATCAAGAGGTCGGTTTGAAGCTTGCTTTAACTGGTGCCATTAAGGATACGATTTTGAACCTTCAGGATATCAGCATCTACGGACTGCATTTCCTTGAGCAAGAGTACCCTGACAGGCTCAAGGAAAGGTATGGCATCGAAAGGATTCCAGAGGAGATTGTAGAGCTGTTTAACGAAATTGGCAAACGCCGGGGTGCCCTGATGAGTGGCGGAGAGGTCGATTATGATAAGGTAGCCGAACTCGTCATTCGCGATATACGGACAGAACAGCTAGGGCCATTGTCATTTGAAAAACCTGAGTTAACCATATAAGGATACGAAATGGACCTTCATGCTTTTTTCGAAGGTCTTTATTTTTTTTCTGTCTTGTCGATAAACAAAGTAAAGGGAGAAGTGAGGCAACACCGTGAATAAATGGACGATAAAAGAAATAGAACAATTATTACATACAACAGAGGAAAATGACTCCTTAATAGAGGAAATAAAGCGTGATAACCGTAAAGGAGTACAGCAGCTCTTAATTAAGTGGGATAAAAGAATCCTTGAAAAAAGACAAGCGGAAGAGAAATTCCAGCAAATGAGCATCTATGAACAAAAGGCTCGTCAAAGAGGCTACAGACATATTGCAGGTATTGACGAAGTCGGAAGGGGACCTCTTGCGGGGCCCGTAGTAGCTGCCAGCGTCATTTTGCCAGAGGATTTTAAATTATTAGGCTTGGACGATTCCAAGAAGCTTACGGAGGAAAAAAGAGAGAGATTTTTTAATGAGATTCAGGCTCATGCGATTGCCATTGGCATTGGCATGATCGATGCCGAGGAAATAGATCAATTGAATATATATGAAGCAACAAAGAAGGCCATGCTTGCTGCTATTCAAGGGTTATCGGTTTCCCCGGATTATCTATTAATCGATGCCATGCCATTAGAAACACCCTATCCATCAGAATCGATTATAAAAGGGGATGCATGCAGTGTGTCAATTGCTGCTGCTTCAATTGTTGCAAAGGTAACGAGGGATCGGATGATGAAGAAAATCCATGAGGAATTTCCTGCTTATCATTTCTTAAAGAATATGGGGTATGGAACGAAGGAGCATTTATTAGCACTGGAACGGTATGGTGTATCCCCCTATCATCGACGAAGCTTCGAGCCTGTTAAAAGTATGGTCGCGAAACCAAATATAAAGTGAGAGGATTTCAATGATAACAAACTTCATTCAGTCCCTACAGCATCAAGAAATATCCCCCGAAATGCTAAAAAGGCAGTTTCAACCTGGCCAAATCTTTTATGGGAAGGTCTTGAAGCTCTATCCAAACCAAGTTGCGGTGGTCCAGGTAGGTAATCAAAGACTTGTTGCTAACCTTGAAGTTCCCTTATCGGCAGATGCCAAGTACTGGTTTCAAGTGGAATCTGGGGAGGGGAAAATTCATCTAAAGGTTTTACCCATGGGTGCTCAGTATGGTGATGACAATTCTTCCTTGACTGGCCTTTTGAAGCAAATGCAAATACCGGCGACAAAGGAAAATGTAGAGCTGATCAACTTTTTTATCAAAGAACAATTACCCGTTTCAAAGGAAAAATTACTGAATGCCCACCATCTCTTAAAAACAAATGACTTTAGTAAGGAATCCTTTGCAGCTCTTAAAGAAGTTTTCATGAGGAATCTCCCTGTTACGAAGGAAACCTTTTTAAGCGTCCTTTCATCTATCAAAAATGAACCCTTTCAAAATGTGATCCAAAATCTGCGAACTCAGCTCACGGAAGGACCGATCACAAAGACAAGTGAACCGTTGCTCCAACTAATCGATGCTCTTTTATTAACAGGTCAAGAGAAGGGCGAGAAAGCGACGGGGCAGGACATAAGGTGGGAGAATGGGAAACAAGTGGCAGACCACTTGAAAAGTCTAATCGGGAAGTTGGGCTTCCAATATGAAAACCAAGTCCTTTCAAGCCTAAAAGAAGCACCACAGCTCAATGTACAAAAGCTTGAATCACTCAAGGCAGGCCTATTGCGATTTCTTAGTGAGGAACCGCCAGCTCAACTTAAGGAGAGCTCAGAAAGGCTTCTTCATAAAATAACGGGGATACAGCTGCTGTCGAATGATGCTGGGCCTATTCAGCAATATGTAGTTCAAGTTCCGCTCTCGCTTTGGAACAAAACGACGGATTTAACGATCCAATGGAACGGCCGGAAAAAAGAAAATGGGCAGATTGATCCTGATTACTGTCGTATTCTTTTTTATCTGGAGTTAGAGTATCTAAATGAAATCATTGTGGATATGCAAATTCAAAATCGGGTGATGAGTATACGGATCATTTCAGATGTAACTGAGATACAAGGCTTTGCTGCTCCTTTTACGGAGGGCTTACGGAACAATCTTGATGAGCTCGGCTTTAAACTGAGCAATATTGCTTTTCAAAAACCAAGTATGCCAGAGAGAAAGCAGCAGAGTGGGCCGAAACCAAGCTATCATCCTACACATTACACAGGAGTTGATATTCGCATATGAAGGAAAGGAAGGATATTAGAAAGGAAGCTGTAGCGTTAAGCTATGATGCGGGTAGCTATGATGCTCCAAAAGTTGTCGCAAAGGGGAAAGGGATGGTAGCGGAGAATATTTTAGCAAGAGCAGCCGAACACCAAATCCCCGTCCAGCAGGACGCTTCCTTAGTAGAATTACTTGGACAATTGAATATCAATGAAACTATTCCAGAAGAATTATATCAAGCTGTGGCAGAGGTCTTTGCGTTTGTTTATAAAACAAATCAAAGGGCTGGCAAGAGGAATTAAAGCTTGCTCTCATGAATATTGTGTAAACCTACCTATTCATGATGAGAGAGCTTTTATTTTTTTGCTAGAGTAATGGAAAGAAAATTATTATTTTTGGCATAATGGTAGACAACTTATTTTTAGTCTTATAAAATGAAAGCGCAGTCTATATTTTATCGTTGCAAAGATCATGTAAAAGGTGAGAAATTGATATGCGCATCGAAGCATTTTTATATCCTTTTACAAAAATAAGGAGGATGGGTAATGAATATTCACGAGTACCAGGGCAAGGAAATCCTGAAGTCCTTTGGGGTTACCGTTCCGAACGGAAAAGTGGCTTTCACCGTTGAAGAGGCTGTTGAGGCAGCGAAGGAATTAGGCACGGAGGTTTGTGTAGTTAAGGCGCAGATCCATGCAGGGGGACGTGGTAAAGCTGGTGGTGTAAAGGTAGCTAAGAATCTTGATGAGGTTCGTACATATGCAAGTGAGATTCTAGGAAAGACTCTTGTTACACACCAAACTGGTCCAGAGGGGAAAGAAGTAAAACGCTTATTAATTGAAGAGGGCTGCGATATTAAGAAGGAGTACTATGTCGGTCTTGTCCTTGACCGTGCCACTTCTCGTGTTGTTCTAATGGCTTCTGAGGAAGGCGGAACAGAAATTGAGGAGGTAGCAGCAAATACTCCTGAAAAAATCTTTAAAGAAGAGATCGATCCAGTCATTGGCTTACAGCCATTCCAAGCGAGACGGATCGCTTTTAATATTAATATTCCGAAAGAATTAGTGAATAAGGCCGTCAAATTTATGATGGGTCTTTATCAAGCATACATTGAAAAGGATTGCTCTATTGCTGAGATCAACCCACTTGTTGTCACAGGTGACGGAGATGTCATGGCGCTTGATGCAAAATTAAATTTCGACTCGAATGCACTTTATCGTCAAAAGGATGTTCTTGCTTTCCGTGATTTGGAAGAAGAGGATCCAAAGGAAATTGAGGCATCTAAATATGATTTAAGCTATATTTCCCTAGATGGAAATATTGGCTGCATGGTCAACGGGGCCGGACTTGCAATGGCAACGATGGACATCGTTAAGCATTATGGGGGAGAGCCCGCAAACTTCCTAGATGTTGGGGGCGGTGCAACAGCTGAAAAAGTAACAGAAGCATTCAAAATCATCCTTTCTGATCCGAATGTTAAGGGTATTTTTGTTAATATCTTTGGCGGAATTATGAAGTGTGACGTCATCGCCACAGGAGTTGTGGAAGCTGCAAAGCAGGTAGGCCTTAACGTACCTCTAGTAGTTCGACTTGAAGGAACAAATGTTGAGATTGGGAAGAAAATACTTGCTGAATCTGATATTGATATTATTGCAGCTGACTCTATGGCAGACGGTGCACAGAAAATTGTTAGTTTAGTAGGGTAGTTATAAATCAGAAAGGAGAGAGACTAGATGAGTGTATTTATTAATAAAGATACGAAAGTTATTGTTCAAGGTATAACTGGTTCAACAGCTCTTTTTCATACGAAGCAAATGCTAGAGTACGGAACAAAAATTGTTGGGGGTACTTCACCTGGTAAAGGCGGCATGGAGGTAGAAGGTGTACCGGTTTTTAATACAGTGAAGGATGCGGTTGAAGCTACTGGTGCGACAGCTTCTGTTATTTATGTGCCAGCTCCATTTGCAGCCGATGCCATTATCGAGGCTGTCGATGCTGAGCTAGAGCTTGCGATTTGTATTACGGAGCATATTCCAGTATTAGATATGGTCAAGGTGAAGCGCTATATGGAAGGGAAGAAGACCCGTCTTGTTGGACCGAACTGTCCTGGTGTGATCACTCCTGAGGAATGTAAAATTGGCATCATGCCTGGTTATATCCACAAGAAAGGTCATGTTGGCGTTGTTTCCCGCTCTGGTACTTTAACCTATGAAGCGGTGCATCAGCTTACAGAGGCAGGAATTGGCCAGTCTACTGCGGTCGGAATCGGTGGAGACCCTGTTAACGGAACGAATTTCATTGATGTTCTAAAAGCATTCAATGAAGATCCAGAAACCTATGCGGTTATCATGATCGGGGAAATTGGCGGAACCGCTGAGGAAGAAGCGGCAGAATGGATCAAAGCAAATATGACGAAGCCAGTCGTGGGCTTCATTGGTGGCCGAACTGCACCTCCAGGAAAACGCATGGGACATGCTGGTGCGATCATTTCTGGTGGAAAAGGAACTGCTGACGAAAAAATTCGTGTGATGAACGAATGTGGCATTGCTGTAGCAGATACTCCATCTGTGATGGGTGAAACATTGATCCAGGTTCTTAAAGAAAAAGGACTTTATGATAAATGTAGAACACATTAATTTGAGTGGGTCCCCTTATTTAAGGGGACTCCGCTTATATTTTTTTGGTTTGAGCTAAATAAGCCTTATACATGCATGTGAACGGGTTTTACTCGGTACGAGTAACGTAG
>DLCS01000078.1:7414-11228 GCA_002480735.1 Bacillaceae bacterium UBA7792
TTTTACTCGGTACGAGTAACGTAGTGAACATGTATGGATAAGGCGAAATTTTACGTATATTAAGAAGGAGGAAAATACATGGATGAATTTAAGAAGCGGCTTATTCATTTACATCATTGTCGTGGTGTGGGCTGGAAAACGATTTTTCAAATCTTAAGAAATGACCCTCAATTAACTTCTTTGTACAAAGGAAAGCCTTACCCCTTTTTACCAATCCCTAGCCAAGAACTTCTCCTCCAAGACCTTCATTCAAGTGTCATCCCGGAACAAATTCGACAATACTCCAACAATCATATTCACATGATTACGATTCTTGACGAGCAATACCCAGAGCTTCTGAAAGAGTCCTATGAGCCTCCTTGGGTCCTTTATGCGAAGGGGGATATCAGCCTATTAAGTAGAGAGGTAAAGCTCGCTGTGGTCGGTTCTAGACAGCCCTCAGACTACGGGAAAAATGCGATTGAAGCCATTTTTCCTAAGCTTATTGAAAAGGACGTCTTAATCGTAAGCGGGCTAGCAGCTGGTATCGATGCCATCGCCCATCGAACAGCGATAAAGAATAAGGGAACCACGATAGGGGTTATAGCCGGGGGATTATTCCATATTTATCCGAAGGAAAATAAGGATTTGGCATTAATGATGATGAAAGAAAACCTTGTACTTTCGGAATATCCCCCTCACACAACCCCCTCAAGATGGCATTTTCCAATGAGAAATCGTATTATAAGTGGGATTAGCAAAGGAACCTTTATCGTTGAAGCGAGGCAAAAGAGCGGTTCTCTTATTACTGCAAACTGTGCGGTACATGAGGGGCGTGAGGTCTTTGCCTTACCAGGAAATATTTTCAGCGCCAACTCATCTGGTTCAAATGAACTCATCCAGCAAGGTGCAAAGCTTGTACAATCCGCAGAGGATATTTTGGAGGAACTTTTTAGTTATTAAGACATGATTTTCTACAAAAATGAGATATTTTTATCAAAAAGGTTGAAAATATATGAAATCTAGTATACATTTTGCAACAGATGTTTCATTCGTATGAACCATATGATAGTAAAAGGACCTTGATAAAAAAATGGTCATCCTTGACAATTGATATTGCTCTGTTTAATAATAATGAATATTTGAACAATTAATTCATGCGATGAATACGTATATTTTTACAGGGGCTTGATTAACATCGAATTGAAAATAGAATCCCTCTTAAGGAGGACAATGAATGTCAGATTTTCTAGTGATCGTCGAATCGCCTGCCAAGGCTAAAACGATAGAGAAGTATTTAGGAAAAAAATATAAAGTAAAAGCATCGATGGGACATATTCGTGATTTACCGAAGAGTCAAACGGGAATTGATGTCGAGCATAACTACGAACCGAAGTATATAACCATTCGTGGAAAGGGTCCGATTTTAAAGGATTTAAAAACAGCTGCCAAAAAGGCTAAGAAAATTTATCTCGCAGCTGACCCCGATCGTGAAGGTGAGGCAATTGCATGGCATCTGGCCCATAGTCTTGACATCGATATCAACTCTGACTGCAGGGTTGTTTTTAACGAGATTACAAAGGATGCCATCAAAGAGTCCTTCAAGTACCCAAGACCGATTAATATGGATTTGGTGGATGCCCAGCAGGCACGAAGAATTCTCGATCGACTTGTTGGTTATAACATTAGCCCTCTTCTTTGGAAGAAGGTTAAAAAAGGCTTGAGCGCTGGTCGTGTGCAATCAGTAGCAGTAAGATTAATCATTGATCGAGAAAAAGAAATTAAAAGCTTTATCCCTGAGGAGTATTGGTCCATTGAAGGACAGTTCCTAAAAGGTAAAGATAGCTTTGATGCTCTGTTTTATGGTGTCAATAATGAAAAAATGGAACTCCACTCTGAGGAAGAAGTTCAAAATATATTGAAACAGCTCAAAGGGAATTCATTTACGGTCACTGCGGTAACGAAAAAGGAACGTAAGCGTAATCCAGCTGCCCCCTTCACCACTTCTTCACTTCAGCAGGAGGCAGCAAGAAAGCTCAACTTCCGGGCAAAGAAGACGATGATGCTTGCCCAGCAATTGTATGAGGGAATTGATTTAGGTAAAGAGGGGACCGTTGGATTAATCACTTATATGAGAACAGATTCAACAAGAATCTCTGAAGTGGCTCAAACTGAAGCTGCAGAGTATATTGAATCTTCGTATGGGAAGGATTTCTTACCATCAGAGAAAAGAAAAGAAAGAAAAAATTCAAATGCTCAGGATGCGCACGAGGCCATTCGCCCGACGAGTACTCTTCGCGAGCCTAGCACATTGAAGGAGTTCCTATCTCGCGACCAATTACGATTGTACCGTTTAATATGGGAACGTTTTGTTGCCAGTCAAATGGCCCCTGCCGTTATGGATACGATGAGTGTTGATTTGAAAAATGGCGATGTGGGGTTCCGAGCAACCGGCTCCAAAATCAAATTTCCTGGGTTTATGAAGGTTTATGTAGAGGGTACAGACGATCAAACGGATGAGACCAAGAATAATATGCTCCCTGACCTAAAGGAAGGGGACGAGGTGCTAAAAAAAGATATTGAGCCAAAACAGCACTTCACCCAGCCTCCTCCGCGCTACACAGAGGCAAGGCTTGTAAGAACATTAGAGGAGTTAGGAATTGGTAGACCTTCTACTTTCGCACCAACCTTGGACACCATTCAAAAGCGTGGATATGTTTCCTTAGATAACAAGCGATTTGTTCCAACTGAGCTGGGAGAAATCGTTCATGAACTGATGATAGAGTTTTTCCCTGATATCCTTGATGTTGAGTTTACAGCTAAGATGGAGCAGGATCTCGACTTTGTAGAGGAAGGGAAAACAAAATGGGTAGAAGTTATCGATGAGTTTTATAAGGATTTTGAAAAGGACCTGAAAAAAGCCGAGAAGGAAATGGCCGAGGTTGAGATTAAGGATGAACCTGCTGGAGAAGATTGTGAGAATTGTGGAAACCCAATGGTTTATAAGATGGGTAGATATGGGAAATTCTTAGCCTGCAGTAATTTTCCAGATTGTCGCAATACAAAACCAATTGTGAAAGAAATCGGTGTCAAATGTCCTAAATGTGAAAAAGGAAGTATTATTGAAAGAAAAAGTAAGAAACGCCGTATATTCTATGGCTGCGATCGTTTCCCTGAATGTGATTTTATTTCTTGGGATAAGCCTTTACCAAGAAGTTGTCCGAAATGTGAAGGACTACTTGTGGAGAAAAAACTTAAAAAAGGCGTCCAGGTCCAATGCGTTCAATGCGACTACAAAGAGGAACCACAGTCTTAAGGGTGAGCAACCAGCTCACTCTTTTTAATGCTTTCGAAGGGAATAATAAGAAGATCCTACGGATGACCTAATGCTTGAAACTTTTTTATTCGGCTAACGTAATGTAAAATGCATATGGAGACTAGAGCTACATATGACAACTGGAGGTTTACTGAAATGACAGATCAAGTTGTGAACGTTATAGGTGCGGGGCTAGCTGGAAGTGAAGCAGCTTGGCAGGTGGCAAAGCGTGGAATTAAGGTGCGCCTCTATGAAATGCGACCTGTCAAACAAACACCCGCTCATCATACAGATAAATTTGCTGAGCTCGTTTGCAGTAATTCGTTAAGAGCAAATGCATTAACGAATGCTGTAGGAGTATTAAAGGAAGAAATGAGGAGACTGGATTCTGTCATTATCCGATCTGCTGATGAGTGTGCCGTTCCTGCTGGTGGGGCATTAGCGGTCGATCGTCATGAATTTGCAGACAAGGTAACAGATCAAGTGAAGAATCACCCAAATGTTACTGTCATTAATGAG
>DLCS01000078.1:11337-12297 GCA_002480735.1 Bacillaceae bacterium UBA7792
TTACTGTCATTAATGAGGAAGTAACCGAGATTCCTGAGGGTACGACGATTATTGCGACAGGTCCGCTTACAAGTCAGGCGCTTGCATCAAGCCTTAAGGAATTGACAGGTGAAGATTATCTTTACTTTTACGATGCTGCTGCGCCAATCATTGAAAAAGACAGCATCAATATGGACAAGGTATATTTGAAATCAAGATATGATAAAGGTGAAGCGGCATATCTGAATTGCCCAATGACAGAGGAGGAATTTGATCGCTTCTATGAGGCACTTATTTCAGCTGAAACGGTACCCTTAAAGGAGTTTGAAAAGGAAATTTTCTTTGAAGGGTGCATGCCGATTGAAGTAATGGCTAATAGGGGCAAGAAAACCATGCTTTTTGGTCCGATGAAACCAGTTGGTCTTGAGGATCCAAGGACAGGGAAACGCCCCTTTGCGGTTGTTCAGCTTCGTCAAGATGATGCAGCAGGAACTTTATATAATATTGTTGGCTTTCAAACCCATTTGAAATGGGGGCCTCAGAAAGAGGTTATTCAATTAATTCCGGGCCTAGAAAATGCCGAAATTGTCCGCTACGGCGTCATGCACCGCAATACTTTTATCAACTCCCCAAAGGTGTTAAAGGCAACCTATCAATTTCGTAATCGGAATAACTTGTTTTTTGCCGGTCAAATGACAGGCGTTGAGGGCTATGTTGAATCAGCAGCAAGCGGTTTAGTAGCAGGGATTAATGCGTCTCGCTTTGTAGAGGGAAAGGAGCCCATTGAATTTCCCCAGGAAACAGCTATTGGGAGTATGGCGAAATACATTACGACGACGAATGCGAAAAATTTTCAGCCTATGAATGCAAACTTTGGGCTATTCTCTGATCTTCCTATAAGGGTAAAGAGCAAAAAAGACCGAGCAGAGCACCATGCAAATCGTGCGTTGGAGACAATTCAGAACTTTATGAAAAATTTGT
>DLCS01000072.1:0-811 GCA_002480735.1 Bacillaceae bacterium UBA7792
GCCTATGAATGCAAACTTTGGGCTATTCTCTGATCTTCCTATAAGGGTAAAGAGCAAAAAAGACCGAGCAGAGCACCATGCAAATCGTGCGTTGGAGACAATTCAGAACTTTATGAAAAATTTGTAAATATATTGCAAGGGCATAGCAGTTGTGCTATTATTTAGTAGCTATGCCCTGTGAGGTGAGAATAGATGGATGGACAATTACAAGGGACAACAAAAGCGTTCTTGCAATATCTACAAATTGAAAAGAACTATTCCCCGTACACCGTTGAATTCTATCATAAAGATATTCTAAGTTTCTTCATGTTCATGTCTGAACAATCTATCGATAATCTGGAATCCGTGGAATATTCTGATGTGCGTATTTATTTGACAAGGCTATTTGAACAAGATTTGGCACGGAAATCGATAGCGCGGAAAATTTCAAGCTTACGAAGCTTTTACAGATACCTTTTGAGAGAAGGACTGGTAGCTCATAATCCTTTCACTCAAACATCGATACCAAAGGTTGAAAAAAGATTGCCCGATTTTTTCTATGAGGAAGAATTAGCAATCCTTTTTGGGTCCTGTGATCTGAAAGACCCTCTTGGACAACGTAACAGAGCAATTCTAGAACTCCTCTATGCGACTGGAATTCGTGTGAGCGAATGCTGCGGCATCCTGCTTCAGGATATTGATTTCGATTTATCTACTCTTCTAGTGCATGGGAAGGGGAGAAAGGATCGCTACGTCCCATTTGGAAATTTCGCTCATGAAGCATTGGAAAGATACATAACATATGGTCGGAAGGATATCCTAGCTCATTTTA
>DLCS01000072.1:916-10020 GCA_002480735.1 Bacillaceae bacterium UBA7792
CTAGCTCATTTTAACAAGGAGCATCAATATTTGTTTGTTAATTCAAGGGGAGGTCCATTGACAACAAGAGGATTAAGGACAGTTCTTAACAGTATTTTGGAGCGTTCATCTTTCAATGGGAAGATACATCCTCATAAGCTGAGACACTCCTTTGCTACCCATCTTTTGAATAACGGTGCAGACATGAGGACAGTACAAGAATTGTTGGGTCATGCTAGTCTTTCATCAACACAAATATATACCCATGTAACCAACGATTATTTAAGAAAGACGTATCAAGCTCATCACCCAAGAGCTTAAGAGCCTTAAAGGAGGAAACGGGATGAATCAATTTCATGCTACTACCATTTTCGCTGTGCATCATAATGGAAATTGTGCGATGGCAGGGGATGGCCAGGTTACATTCGGCAATGCCGTAGTGATGAAACACACAGCAAGAAAGGTTAGAAAGATATTTAATGGGAATGTATTAGCTGGCTTTGCTGGTTCGGTAGCAGATGCCTTTACGCTTTTTGAAATGTTCGAAGGAAAGCTCGAGGAATTCAACGGGAATCTTCAGAGGGCTGCTGTAGAGCTTGCAAAAGAGTGGAGAAGTGACAAGGTTCTACGTAAGTTAGAAGCCATGTTAATTGTGATGAACAAAGAGAGCATTCTTCTAGTTTCGGGTACTGGTGAGGTGATTGAGCCAGATGATGGAATTTTAGCGATTGGTTCCGGTGGGAATTATGCTCTTTCAGCAGGTAGAGCTTTAAAGCGCTATGCTGGTGATCATTTAACTGCTAAGGAAATCGCCAAATCTGCCCTTGAAATAGCTTCAGAAATATGTGTCTATACCAATGAAAATATCATAGTCGAAGAGCTGTAAAGGAGGAATGAAGTGGTGGGATACGGAACAAACTTAACACCAAGGCAAATTGTCGAACGGTTGGATCAATACATTGTTGGTCAAAAGGATGCAAAGAAAGCAGTTGCAGTTGCTTTAAGGAATCGCTACCGCCGTAGTTTATTAGACGAAAAGCTCCGAGATGAAATCAATCCCAAGAATATTCTAATGATTGGGCCAACTGGTGTAGGGAAGACTGAAATTGCAAGAAGAATGGCAAAGCTCGTCAATGCCCCTTTTGTGAAGGTTGAAGCGACCAAATTCACAGAGGTCGGATATGTGGGCAGAGATGTAGAATCAATGGTCAGGGATTTAGTGGAAACCGCTGTTCGTCTAGTAAAAGAAGAAAAAATGGCCAGCGTGAAAGAGCGGGCTGAAGAAAACGCCAATCGCCGCCTTGTCGAACTGCTCGTACCATCGCAAAAAAAAGCGACAAGCTACAAAAACCCGCTAGAAATGCTTTTTGGTGGTGGGAACCAGCAGGAGCAAGACAGCAATCCATCTGAGGAATACAATCTTCAAGAAAAGCGAAAGATTATCCGTGAAAAGCTGGCGATGGGCGATTTGGAAAACGAAGTTGTCACCGTGGAGGTAGAGGAGCAGCAAGCTTCTATGTTCGATTTGCTGCAGGGCTCTGGAATGGAACAAATGGGCATGAATATGCAAGATGCCTTAAGTGGGCTTATGCCAAAGAAACGGAAGAAAAGGAAGCTTACTGTCAGGGAGGCGCGAAAGGTTTTAACAAATGAAGAGGCACAGAAGCTGATCGATATGGATGAGGTAACACAGGAGGCTGTATTTAGGGCAGAGCAATCCGGGATTATTTTTATCGATGAGATTGACAAAATCGCAAGCAAGAATCGTGGTGGCTCTTCAGCGGATGTATCAAGAGAAGGGGTTCAACGGGACATCCTTCCAGTTGTAGAGGGTTCAACAGTCGTGACTAAATACGGCTCTGTTAAGACAGACCATGTTTTATTTATGGCGGCAGGAGCCTTTCATATTGCTAAGCCGTCTGATTTAATCCCTGAGCTTCAAGGTCGTTTTCCAATCCGTGTAGAGTTGACTAAGCTTACAGTCGATGACTTCTTCAAGATTTTAATCGAGCCGGATAATGCCCTTATTAAACAATATCAAGCTTTATTAGCAACAGAAGGTATACAAATTGAATTTTCTGACGATGCTATTCGTAAGATTGCAGAAGTTGCGTTCGAGGTCAATCAGAATACAGATAATATCGGTGCAAGACGCCTTCACACCATTCTTGAAAAACTGTTAGAAGACCTGTCATTTGAAGCTCCTGAAATTTCAATGGAGAAGGTGACAATTACACCACAATATGTCGAAGAAAAGCTTGGAGCCATCTCCAAAAATAAAGATTTGAGTCAGTTTATCTTGTAAGTGCAGAAAAAATTAAATATTGAAGGTTTTAGCCAATTAGGAGGAAGAAACAATGGATTTATTAACAAAAACGAGAAAGATTAATGCATTATTACAAAAAGCAGCAGGTAAACCAGTGAATTTTAAAGAAATGTCTGAAACGTTAAGTGAAGTAATTGAAGCGAATGTCTTTATCGTAAGTCGCCGTGGAAAATTACTTGGTTATGCGGTCAACCAACAAATTGAAAATGATCGTATGATTAAAATGCTTGAGGATCGTCAATTTCCAGAAGAGTATACCAATAATCTTTTTAACATTAAGGAAACCTCACCAAATCTTGATGTGAATAGTGAGTACACTGCTTTCCCAGTTGAGAATAAAGAATTATTCCAAAGTGGATTGACAACAATTGTTCCAATTATTGGTGGGGGAGAGAGACTTGGCACTCTAATTCTTGCGAGATTACAGGAGCAATTCCATGATGATGATCTAATTCTAGGTGAATATGGTGCAACGGTTGTAGGAATGGAGATTCTTCGTGAAAAAGCGGAAGAAATTGAAGAGGAAGCTCGCAGCAAGGCTGTTGTGCAAATGGCCATCAGTTCATTGTCCTATAGTGAGCTCGAGGCAATTGAGCATATTTTTGAAGAGCTTAACGGACATGAAGGTCTCCTGGTTGCTTCGAAAATAGCAGACAGAGTTGGAATCACACGTTCCGTTATCGTTAACGCTTTAAGGAAGCTTGAGAGTGCTGGTGTGATTGAATCACGTTCATTAGGTATGAAGGGAACATATATTAAGGTATTAAATGATAAATTCCTTGTGGAACTAGATAAATTAAGAACCAACTAATAGGAACAATCTTTGTTAGTAAATATGATCAGTGAAAACCCCTAACTTAGGGGTTTTTGTCGTTTTTAGGTCGATTATTGAATTCTACTTTCAGTTAATTTACAAATTGTTACAAAAATATGTATAAAGATAGGATCAATTTTTCGACAAAACTATCATTACTATAGTAATAATCAACGAAAATATCGTATATTAAGAGTTGTTTTTAACTTATAGGACGAAGAGAGGGACCTTTTCCATAGAAAAAATGGAGAACCATAGTGAAACAGGACATATCTCCCATGTTTTTTAGCTCAATATTCGTAGACATATTATTACATATTCATTACAATAAGTAATATGCTACATAATTCAGCTTTTTATTACAAAATTCAACATAATTATTAAATGGGGGTGACAAATTTTGAAGCTTTTTTCAAATACCATAACAACCCTTGAACAAGCATTAAACTATTCATCTACCAAACAAAAAGTGATTGCTCAAAATATATCAAATGCCGATACGCCAAATTACAAGTCGAAGGAAGTCAGTTTCAAGTCTGCATTGCAAAATGCAATGGATCAGTCCATGCAGGCTAAACGGACAGATGCTTGGCATTTTGAATTCAAAGGGCAACAGACAAATGGTATAGCCATAACAACTAACCAAAATACCTCTTATAACAATAATGGAAACAATGTGGATGTTGACAAAGAAATGGCGGATTTGGCGACAAATCAAATCTACTACAATGCTTTGACAGAGCGAATCAGCGGTAAGTTTCAAACCTTACAATCTGTTATTAGAGGAGGGAAATAGCGATGTCAATTTTTCATAGCATCAATACTTCTGCGTCGGCCTTAACGACCCAAAGACTCAGAATGGATGTTATTTCTTCAAATATGGCCAATGTCGATTCGACAAGAGCTACACAAGTGAATGGAGAGTGGGTGCCATATAGAAGAAAATCGGTCGTACTGGAGCCAAAGGAAAATAACTTTTCTTCGTTCTTAAATGTTGCGATGAATAGGAGTGAAGTTGGGAATGGTGTCAAGGTGACAAGAATTGTCGAGGATGACACTCCTTTCAAAGAGGTCTATGATCCAGAGCACCCCGATGCGAATGAATTTGGTTATGTGCAAATGCCTAATGTAGACCCTTTAAGAGAAATGGTTGATTTGATTAGTGCATCAAGATCCTACGAGGCCAACGTCACAGTACTCAATGCTTCAAAAGGGATGCTGATGAAGGCGTTAGAAATAGGAAAGTAAAGGAGCCAATATAAATGAACAATGTTTCATTTCCAAATATGTCTCGAATCTTTAAAGAAGCTGATGTGTCAAAAACGACAGCTACACCTTACGAAGCACAAAAGAGCTTTGCTTCCGTACTTAAGCAATCTATTGAAAAAGTAAATGAAGCACAAATACAATCGGATGTAATGACTGAAAAACTAGCACGCGGTGAAAACGTTGATTTACATCAAGTCATGATTGCTAGTCAAAAGGCTAGTATTACTTTGCAAGCAACAATGGAAGTAAGAAATAAAGTAATTGAAGCCTATCAAGAAGTTATGAGAATGCAGGTCTAGTATAGTTGTAGTTCTTTCCAACAATTAGACAGAATAGCCGGGGGATAAGAATGACAGTTTCGTTTCAAAAATATATAGATAAATTAAAAGAATATTGGAGTGGCCGTTCTAAGAAACAAAAAATGATCATTATCGGCTCTATTCTGTTACTTGTAATTTTAATTTCCTTAACAACTTTTTTTGCTACACGAACGAAGATGGTTCCTTTATACAAAGATTTATCACTATCTGAGGTAGGAACAATAAAGGCAAGTCTGGATGAAAAGGGCGTCAAATATGAGATTTCGGGCTCGCAAATTCTTGTTCCAGAAAAGGACGCCGATAATCTTTTGGTCGATCTTGCTGCTGAAGGGCTGCCAAAGTCTGGAGGAATTGACTACTCTTTTTTTAGTCAGAACGCTGGGATTGGGATGACGGATAACGAGTTTAATGTCATGAAGCTTGATGCCATGCAAACGGAGTTGGCTAACCTCATAAAGGGGATTGATGGGATTGAGGATGCAAATGTGATGATCACCCTGCCTCCCCAAGGCATTTTTGTGAGTGATACAAAGGAGGAAGCGTCTGCTGCGATCGTTTTGAAGACGAAAGCGGGCTATCAGTTTGAGGAGAAACAAATCAAGGGCCTCTATCATCTTGTTTCAAAGAGTGTTCCAAGCCTTCCTACTGATAATATCGTCATTTATAACCAAAATTTTGAGTATTTCGATCTAAAAAATAGTGAAAATTCTTCAGGTGAAACCTTTGCTACACAAAATCAGATCAAGAAGGAAATTGAACGTGATGTACAGCGCCAGGTTCAAAGCATGCTTGGTACTTTGATGGGGCAGGATAAGGTCGTGGTTTCGGTAACGGCTGATGTTGATTTCACGCAAGAGAATAGAGAGGAAAATCTCGTCACCCCTGTGGATGAAGAAAATATGGAAGGCATTAAGATCAGTGCTCAAAAAATCACAGAGACCTTCTCAGGCGAAGGGGCAGCAGCAGGGGGTGTACCTCAGGGAGAAGATCCTGCTGATACGTTAGGCGGAACCTACCAGCAAGGCGCTAATGGGAACGGCGATTACGAAAGAATTGAAGAGACCATCAACAATGAAGTGAATAAGATCCGAAAGGAAATCGTTGAGAGTCCTTATAAGATTAGAGACTTAGGAATTCAGGTAATGGTTGAGCCACCAGATCCAGAGGATGCAACGACTCTTCCGCAAGAAAGAGTAGATGACATTAGCAAAATATTAAGTACGATCGTGCGTACTACCATCGATAAGGATGCAGCAGGCGCTGAGCTAACAGATGAAGCAATTCAAGACAAAATTGTCGTCTCTGTTCAACCATTTAACGGTAAGCCACAGTTCAGTTCTGAACAGAAATTTACATTGCCTTGGTGGGCATATGTGGTAGGTGGAATTCTTCTCTTAGTCATTGGTTTGGGAATCTTCTTGTTTATCCGTTCACGTAAGAAACGTGAGGAAGAAGAGGAGATGGAGGAAATCATGGATAATGGACCACAGTTGACTATCCCAGATGTAAATGACGAGCAGGAAACGGAAAGCTCGTTAAGACGTAAGCAACTTGAAAAGATGGCGAAGGACAAGCCTGAGGACTTTGCTAAACTATTACGGACGTGGATTTCAGAAGACTAGGAGGTATGAAAGTTGGCAAAAAAAGACCATAAAGAGCTATCAGGGAAACAAAAAGCAGCCATCCTTCTTATTTCGCTGGGACCTGATGTATCTGCGTCTGTTTATAAGCATTTAAGTGAAGAAGAAATTGAGAAACTCACATTAGAAATCTCAGGTGTAAAAAAAGTAGATACTCAGGCCAAGGAAGAAATCGTTGAAGAGTTTCATAACATTGCCTTGGCACAGGACTATATTGCACAAGGTGGAATTGGCTACGCGAAGACGGTGCTTGAGAAGGCACTGGGTGCTGAACAAGCGGCTGTTATTATAAATAGACTAACCTCATCCTTGCAGGTACGCCCGTTTGATTTTGCGAGAAAAGCTGACCCAGGACAAATATTGAATTTTATCCAAAATGAACATCCCCAAACGATCGCCTTAATTTTGTCCTATTTAGATTCTGCGCAAGCAGGGCAAATTCTTTCAGAATTACCGCAGGAAATGCAAGCAGATGTTGCGAGAAGAATTGCTGTAATGGATAGTACTTCACCTGAAATTATTAATGAGGTTGAACAAATTCTGGAACGGAAGCTGTCATCGACAGTGACTCAGGATTACACTCAAACAGGTGGAGTTGAGGCAGTTGTTGAGGTTCTTAATGGTGTTGATCGAGCAACGGAACGAACAATTCTCGATGCTCTAGAAATTCAAGATCCAGAGCTTGCAGAAGAAATCAAGAAGAGAATGTTTGTCTTTGAGGATATTGTCACGCTTGATAATCGTGCCATTCAAAGGGTTATTAGAGATTGTGAGAATGAGGATCTGATGCTGTCCTTGAAGGTGTCAAGCGATGAGGTGAAGGATATCGTCTTTAAAAATATGTCAACACGGATGGTAGAGACCTTTAAGGATGAAATGGAATTCATGGGACCTGTACGCTTGCGTGATGTAGAAGAAGCCCAATCAAGAATTGTTGCCATTATTCGCCGTCTTGAAGAGTCCGGTGAAATCGTCGTTGCTCGCGGCGGAGGAGATGATATTATTGTCTAGGCTTATCAAATCAGGTTGGACAATTCCTGACAAATCTGAAAATCGGGTCATTTCCATCAAAACATTTAAAGTTCATCAGGAAGAATCGGGTGAACCTTATACAAGTATTGATGCAATGAAAGAAAGAGAACAGATTATCGAAAAGGCCGTGACCGAAGCAGATTCGATTGTTGCAGAGGCAAATGCCTACAAGGAAAGCATTGAGATTCAATTGCAGCAGGAAAAATTAAACTGGGAGCAAGAGAAGGTTCTTCTTACGAATCAAGCTCAGGAAAGTGGATTTGAAGCAGGGTTCCATGAGGGAAGAAATCAAGGTTACAATGAGACTCAAAGTTTAATAGATGAGGCAAAACAGATTATCGATAAATCAAAAGAGGACTATTTTAAAAAAATTGAATCGGCTGAAGAAACGATTTTAAATCTTGGCCTTAAAGTAGCGGAAAGAATCCTTGGTACACAGCTTAAAGAAAACGAAGAGGTTTTTTTAAGCATAGCCAAGCGTGCTTTAAAGGAAGCAAGAGAGTATCGTGAGATTCAATTGCATATTCATCCGCGTTATTATGACTTTTTGATCGAGCAAAAGGATGATTTAATAAGGATTTTTCCTAAGGAAACAGAGCTTTATATTTATCCAGATAGTGATTTATCAGAACAAAGCTGTATCATAGAATCTGCAAATGGGCGAATTGATGCTAGCGTCGATGTACAGCTCGAAGAAATCAAGGCTAAGCTTTTTGAAATGTTGGAGAGTGAATAACGTGAGGGCAGCCGAACTGATTGCGCAAATCAACCAAATCGATACATTTAAACGTTACGGTAGGGTCAAACGGGTTGTAGGGCTTATGATTGAATCCCAGGGTCCAGAAAGCTCCATTGGTGATGTTTGCTATATTCATGTCGGCCATAAGCAGAAACGTAAAATTCAAGCAGAAGTAGTTGGCTTTAAAGATGAAAATATTATTTTAATGCCCTACACAACGGTCAATGATATTGCTCCAGGAAGCTTGGTGGAGGCAACTCTAAAACCTTTAGAGGTGAAGGTTGGTCCTGGTCTAATTGGCAGTGTTGTGGATTCATTAGGAAATCCTTTAGATGATTCCCCCTTGCCAAAGGGCCTTACACCGGTCTTAACTGAGCAGGAGCCGCCTAATCCGTTAAATCGTCCACCCATTTCCGAACCAATAGAGGTCGGCGTAAGGATGATTGACAGCTTACTAACGGTTGGGAATGGTCAAAGGGTAGGGATCTTTGCCGGTAGTGGTGTGGGAAAAAGCACCTTGCTTGGTATGATTGCTCGCAATACAAAGGCTGATTTAAATGTCATTGCGCTCATTGGTGAACGTGGACGTGAGGTTAGAGAATTCATTGAAAGAGATTTAGGACCAGAAGGGTTAGAACGTTCGATTGTGGTGGTGGCCACTTCTGACCAGCCAGCTCTCATGAGAATCAAGGGAGCATTTACAGCCACGGCGATAGCGGAATATTTCCGTGATAAGGGTCTAAATGTCATGATGATGATGGACTCGGTTACTCGTGTCGCAATGGCACAACGTGAGGTTGGTCTAGCGATTGGTGAACCACCGACTACAAAGGGCTATACTCCATCTGTATTTGCCATTTTACCTAAGCTATTAGAAAGAACAGGGACTAACCTGCATGGTTCGATTACCGCATTCTATACTGTTTTGGTGGACGGCGATGACATGAATGAGCCGATTGCAGATGCTGTTCGGGGGATTTTGGAT
>DLCS01000028.1:0-422 GCA_002480735.1 Bacillaceae bacterium UBA7792
AGGATCAAAAACAATTTAATCGAGGCTGCTCAGAAGTTTTAGCAAACTTTTGAGAGGCTTCGTGCAGTTCTATGGTTATTGTAAAATAGAGGGGAATCATCTTACAGAATGAGGGTAGACCATGCAATCAATTCGTTTAGAATCTAAATATGAACAATTTGCACCCTTGCTAAATATCCCAGATTTCGACTTGCTCATCATCATGGCGATTGGCTCGAGGGATAGCTTGCATGATGAAATTGCAAGATCTTATCGGAAAAACCGAGATACCCATTATGAATTATTTAAGAACAGCATCTATTATCAGGACAGGAGGCTAGCGAGTCTATCTGTCCAAAATTATCGTGCCATTCAACAGTTTATTGGGATATATCTTCTTGAACAAACGTTTGATTCAAATCAAACGACAATGAAGATGATTA
>DLCS01000028.1:564-27297 GCA_002480735.1 Bacillaceae bacterium UBA7792
AACGACAATGAAGATGATTAAGAAGGGCTACCGTTTCGTCTATAATTTTGTGAAGAATCAGCTGAAGGTAGATTTCTATAAGCTGAGGGACCAATATATCGACTATGTAAAGAAGAATGTACTAGAGAAAAATATTCATTCAGCCCATCTTTTTGGAATTGCCTTGTATCTCTGTAGGGAGCTCAACAAAACCATTATTTTTGATGAATTTGACATCACCTTGATGAAGGATTCTATTGGTCAGGTCTTTCTAGATATGGTGGCGGAGCCGGAAGAAATGGAGGCAGCGGAAGCATTTCTTGAGCAATATCGAAAAATAGGGATCATGAAGAAGGATTTTAGTTTGCCTTTAAAGGATCTCATTGTGTCGATGAATAAGCAGCACAATGAAGAGCAATCAGAAGAGGGCCTTCATCACGAAATGGAATCCCATGATTTTTATAAAGGGTTAAGCAAGGTCGCTCTGATCCTGCAATATTGCAATATTAATCCATTAGATCTACAAAATATCATAAGCATTGATCAACAGAAAATGAGGGAAATTGTTTCGCTCTGTCTATCGTCTATAGAAATATTTGAGCTAAAGGAAGAACCCCATAGCCTTCTTGGAACCTATTTGTTAATTTATGCCTTGGCAACAGACTATAATTTGACGAAGCATGATTTAATCGTTACCTCTCAGGAGGAGGTGCAGCAAGAGCTCTTTAACCTGAAAAGGGAGTATGAAAGGAAAATTCAGCTCATTGAGAAGGAAGAGGAACAAAAACAAGCGAATATCACACGATTAACAGAGTCAAACAATCGTTTGATTGAACAGGTTCAGGAGCTCGAAAAGCAATTATTGAAAAAAGAGAAGCTGGTTGAAGAGAAAAATGAAAAAATTATAGATTTAGAAAATCAGCTAGATACACTTCGCAAGAAGCTCGTTTCAATGGAAGAGTCCAAGGAGCAGGAATTAAGTGAAGCAGAAATGGCAGCTGTTATAAACGGGAAGAAGTGTGTGATTGTTGGAGGCCTGAAAAGCTGGCAGGATCAATTAAGGGAATGGCTTCCGTCTGCTCGCTTTATTCAACCGGAGGAGCTTGGGATTGATTTGGAATTCATCCAATCGGCAGATCTTGTTTTTTTTAATGAAAGTGTTAATAATCATGCAATGTATCAAAAAATCAAGTCCAAACTCGAAGGCACCGACATCCCGATAAGTTATAGTGGGGGGAATACAAATATGAGGATCTCTCTGAAGAAAATGTATGAGGGGCTCGTGGAACGAGGTAAATTATAACGTCAATCAATCGTTTGATTGTACAAAATGAATGAAAATGATTAGGAGAGAATGAACTAAAATATTTAGGCTCATCTCTCCTCTTTCTGTCTGAAGGTGTTAAAGAACTTAATGTGAATTTTCTTCTTTAAAAATAATTTTATGTCCGATGGTATTCATGGGACCTTTCGTGATAATATTTGCAAGCTCCTCTACCATAAAGTCAAGGGAATAATTATTACCAGCATGAAGCCACCACTTTATGACCCCAATATATGCCGAGCTGATAAAGCTGAGAATAAAGTCAGGAGGTACCTCCAATTGTTCTAAGTCTCCATAAAGGGAGGTGAGAGTCATTTTGAATTTTTCTGATAATAATCTTTCGATCTGGTCAGTGAAGTTTGGGATTCCATTTGGCCCTAGCATGACAATATAAAAATCTTGGTTTTTTTTAATATTTTCAAGAACTCTTCTTAATGTGATTTTGAAACGACTGACATCGACCTCGCCTTTTTTTAGATGAAAAGTAATATTTATCTCTTCCATTAATTCCTCCAAATAGGAATTGCTAATTTGTTCAAGCAGGTCAAATTTATCCTGATAATGCAAATAAAAAGTTGCCCTATTAATTAGAGCTTCTTCAGCAATATCTTGAATGGTTATGGCTTCGAATCCCTTTCTCCCGATAAGGGAAATAAATGCTTCTTTTATTAGTTTCTTCGTCCTCAATACACGTAAGTCCACTTTCTTCGCCATTTCTCCACAACCTTTTAATTTTCGTAAAATATACAACAATTTCGGCACAACCGTCGTTTAAATAACAAAATATAGAAAACTGCTCATTGAATCCATGGGAATATTTTCTATAATGAGATTATATACGACATATTGTTAAATAATCAATGAAACGTCGATAAAAAGGAGGGCAATTACATGTACCTATTTTTGAAGAACAAATTGCTTTGGGGAGAGTATGGAACAGTTGCTTGATATTCAAACACTTATCTGGTTGTTTCCCATTTTGTTTATTTTTCATGACTTTGAAGAAATTATTATGATGGAAAAATGGCTTAATAAATATTCAAATGTGATTTATGAAAAACTACCTAAAAAAATGGCGGATAAAGTAATCAAACAATTTTCGATGTCCACAGCACAATTTGCTGTCGCCGTTTTAATTATCTTTTTACTCGTAAGCGGCTCGACCATAATGGCAATTCAATATCTTAATGATAGTCCTTTTGGAAACATCTATATTTTTACTATTGTTATGCTAACTTTCTTTTTACATGCTTTTACGCATATCGGTCAGTCATTATTATTCCATTCGATAACTCCTGGTGCGTTTACGTCAATCATCATTGTCATTCCTTATAGTTTGGTATTATTCCACACCTTATTAGCGCACGAAATCATCACATGGAACATCATTTTCATTTGTTTGCCTTTTATTTTGTTATTTATTCCAATAGCGTTATTTTCACATTGGGTAGGGAGAAGAGTGGGATAAAAACTCTAAATAACTTTGTAAGGGGTCTTTAGTCACATTCATACTTTATGTAATAATAGTAGTATCTTCCATTTTTGTTGCATGATAACATGGACATAAAGACTTGGAATAGGAGTGGAAAGGATGACTCTATATCTAAATGATCCAATCTCTGTAAAAGATTATTTTGAAATCCGTGAAACTGCTGATGATCGATTGGAATATATTGATGGGTTGGTGTATATGTCTCCCTCTCCATCTACTAAACACCAAAGAATTTCGAGAAAGCTTCTTGTTCAATTTGACCATTTTTTGACAGATAAGTCTTGTGAAGTATTCCATGCTCCCTTTGATGTTGAATTAAAAAAGGAGAATATGGAAGGAACAAAAATTGTCATTCCAGATCTCACTGTGATTTGTGATCGTCATGGTTTTACAGATGCAAGATATGTTGGGGTCCCCAATCTGATTGTCGAAATTCTAAGTCCATCCAATCAAGCACATGATTTAATAACAAAACTAAACCTTTATATGAATTATGGCGTTCAAGAATACTGGATCGTGAATCCTATGTTAAATTCTGTAACGGTTTATGCTCTAAATGAAGAAGAAATGTATATTCAACATGATATTAAAACAGGGGTGGGTGGCATTTCATCCAAGTTTCTAGAAGGATTTATTGTGGAACTAAAAGAGATTTTTAACGATTTCTAATTCCCGAAGTTTTTTTGTATATTCTATCGTTCAAACATTTGAAAAGAAAGAGCAGGGGAAATAACGAGGGAAAAGAAGCTCAAGCGCAGCTTTTAGAGCTGGGGATTGAATTTCCTGGAGGGAAAGAATAAGGAAAAAATGGTCAGAGAGTAAAAGGTCTCTGACCATTTCCTTTTATTCTTTAGGACTTTTTAAGCTTTCATGCTAACGTTCACAAGCATAGTTGTCTTTATCACGGTCCATCTTTGCCTGATAGGCTGGATGATCGGATGGAACCCCATTCGGGTACACCTTTCGTAATTCGGTACAGTTTTGGAAGTATTCTTTTTCACCTGTAGAAGTAGAAGTACCTCCAGAATTGCTGCTCGAAGTAGAAGTATTGCCAGACTTACTGTTTGATGCAGAAGAATTACCGGAATTACTACCAGTGGTAGAAGCTCCGCTCGAGCTTGTACCTTTTGAAGCGGTACCCTTCGGATCAAGGTCACCCTTTGTAGTCCCATTTTCTCCAAATGCCCATAGGCCTTTCTTTGCTTCCCGTGCCTCTCGCGCATACTTTACAAAATACTCACTGTATTTAACATCAGGTGGATAGGTGGAGGGCTCAGCATAACCGTTAATTACCAAATCAGCATTAAACATTTTGGTGCGGATTTCTTGATCATCCATATCATCAGTAGGAATATCTAGCCACACGATTCGTAATAAGCGTTGATATCGATCAGTTTCGGAAACATCCTTTTGTAGCCAAACTTGTTTTCCTTCTAATTTGGATTTTGTATAATTGCTAGCTTCCTTGCCATACTCTTCTGTTCGGGTAGTAGATTCTGGGGTATTCACACCAACCAGGCGAACCTTGCTTCCGTCAGACAGCTGAACTGTGTCACCGTCAACCACTCTTGATATTGTTGCTGCAACAAGACCGAGTTTTTGAGCGGCAGCTTGTTTTTCCTCTTCCGCTTTTTTAGCAACATCCTGCTTCGCTTGCTCCTCTTTTGCCTGTTGTTCTTCCTCTGTCAGCTTGGCCTCATTGGAGGTCTGTTCAGTAGTTGCTGTTTCTTCCGCTTTATTATTTGATTCGGCCGAATCATTATCGGTGCAGGCCACCATCAACATAGAACTAAGAACGAATCCAGCAATAATCATGAATTTTGATTTTGAAATTTTCTGCATTGCTTTCTCCTTTCTACTTAATGTCCGTCTAGACTTCGCAGATGGACATACGGTACTACTCTAGCATAACAAAATCATTCCCACAGTGCCTATAGGAAATTATGGTTGAATGCAATAGAGAAAAGAAAAACCCGCCTGCTTCCTGGCGAGTTCTTGCTCTTATTCAAAATCATATACTTGCTTCATCGCTTTGATCGTACCGAGAATTTCTGACTCGCGGTGTGCCAGCATAATCAATAAATCCCCATGTGTTTCGACATGTCCATAAGGAACCTTGAATTTTACATCGGACTTCCAAAAAAGCTCACCGAAGCTGTTGATTCGACTTTGTTGGTCTTCTAAGTGTTCGATTAGCTCAGTAAGTGTAGGAGGCTTAATTGTCCAATCGGAGACTTTTATATCCGAGCTAAAGAGCTCTGCATATTCCTTAGGAATATTCTGAGATTTTTGTTGGCTGACAAAGAGTAATTTTTCATCTACAAAAAGAATATTGCCAATATGCCAGCGAATGGTATTTTCAAAGTATTTAAATGAATGATCGAGGATGTCTTCGTCTAAATCCTTGATCAATGTAAGCAAAGAAGTTCTTGCAAGATTGAATTGTTTTAACATAGACATATCATTCGTCTCCTTTCCATCCCGTTAATACTACTAAGTATAGTGGAAGAAGGCAGTGAATGAAAGAAATATGCCAGGCTAATAACGCACCTGAGAACTAACGATTCCTGTTTTTCGGCTTTATCGTCTTGACCGTTCTAATTAGTGCAAGGAATAAACAAAGAACAATCGAATAAATAATTGTGAGACCCATCACGAAGAGAGCTTGAAAATCTGTGCTAATGGATGGATAGCCACTGTGAGCATTGTAATGAACTTCTTCAGCATCATATCCAAACCAAATAATACATAAGGTAAAGCCAAATAATAAGTATGCAAATAGTGCCTTTCTATGAAAAATCATGTTCACTAAATGGTTCTTAAAAACGGTTTGGAAGGTGAGAGACGTTTGAGTTTGCGTCTCTACATTTTTCTGCCGCTGGAAAGGCACCAAAAAGAAGGTCATGAGTCCACTGTATATAACCAATAAAATTCCGATTTCCGATATACTCATTTGAACACCTCAAATCCTTGATCTCTATATATTAGACCTTGTGATATAAGAAAAGGTTTCTTTTTTGTTTTGGTTCATCTATAGACAAGCCCAATCAAACGGTTATTGCCTGCATATAATGGCATGGGGTGATAACAATGGTAAAAATTTTTATCGACCCAGGGCATGGGGGAACAGATACGGGAGCCAAGGCTAACGGACTCTTAGAAAAATCGTTAACCTTAGCCATCGCCCTAAGAATACGTGATTTCCTCATGGATTATGAAAATGTCCAGGTCAAAATGAGTCGTGAAACCGATAAGACCGTCACGCTAAAACAACGTACAGATATGGCTAACTCGTGGAAAGCGGATTATCTACTATCCATTCATATTAATGCAGGTGGAGGAGAAGGGTATGAGGATTATATCTATACTTCACCGAGCAAGGCAAGCGTAGCCAACCAGAATATTTTGCATGCAGAGGTCATCAAGCAAACTGGTATGGTGGATCGGGGGAAGAAGCGGAGAAATTTCCACATGGTTAGAGAATCTAACATGCCAGCGATATTGACGGAAAATGGATTTATTGATCATAGGAATGACGCTGCGAATCTTAGTAGATCTTCCTTTATAGAAAAAATCGGACTTGGCCATGTGAATGGTTTGGTTCAGATATTTGGGCTAAAGAAAAAAGTACCTTCAACCCCGGAAAGGAAGCTGACAGGGATGATACCAAATTGGGCGGACTGGCAATGGCAAGAGGCCGAAGAAACTTTTAAGAAGGCTCGTGACAAAGGAATTCTGAATTCGGATGTATGGGAAAAGAAAGCGGCTGATAAGAAGTTGACCTTTGATGAATTGGAGTTTTTGAACCTCGTGTTAAGCGGTAGAGCATTATAAAGAAAGCTCTTTTCTGTTATTGAACTAAGCCCCTTCCTCACGTGAGTTAGGGGCTTTAATATGTTAAAGTAAATGTGACGAGTTTTTATAACTGGAGGTTTTCAAGAATGAATTTTCACCAAAAACCTATCACTTTTGTTGGACAGGTTCATTTAAAAGTACAAAATTTAGAACATTCGATTGCTTTCTACGAGGAAGTAATTGGCTTTAAGGTGTTGCAGAAAACGGACAAGGTGGCTGATCTGACTGCTGATGGAAAAACTGTTTTATTAACCATTGAACAGCCGAATCATGTTATCCCAAAGCAGCCGCGTACAACGGGCTTGTATCATTTTGCCCTTTTGTTGCCAAGACGAGCTGATTTAGGAAGAGTACTGAAGCATTTGTTGCAGGTCGGTTATCCCTTGCAAGGGGCATCTGACCATCTTGTTAGTGAAGCGATTTATTTGGCTGATCCAGACGGAAACGGGATTGAAATTTATTCAGATCGACCAGCTTCTACATGGATATGGAGAGATTTTGAAGTTATGATGGCCACTGAACCAATGGATGCAGAGGGTGTTCTAGCAGAGGGACAAGGAGAGCCTTGGGAGAGTCTTCCACCGGATACGGTAATGGGGCATATCCATTTACATGTATCAGAATTAAGTAAGACGGAAGAGTTTTATACAAAAGGGCTTGGACTTGAAGTCGTAACTCGCTATGGAGGTCAAGCGCTATTTATCTCTTCGGGTAAATATCATCACCATATCGGATTAAATACCTGGAATGGGGTGGGGGCACCACCTCCGCCTGAAAATAGCGTTGGTCTTGAATCATTTACATTGGTTCTACCCAGTGAGGAAGTACGGGCAAACATCGTTACTAGTCTGAAGAAAATGGGTGCATCTGTTACAGAGGAAAAAGGAGAGTTTGTAACCTCAGATCCTTCAGGGAATCGGATCAAATTATTAGTATAGGGAGTGCTACAGCGATAAAAAACGAATAACTGTCACATCCCTGCCACATATATATTAAGATTTGTATGTTATGATGGATATGTAATAAACTTACATTTTGATATGGATAAGGGGTGTGGAAAATGGATTATCAAGAAGTGAAAAGCAAATTGGAAGCGCTTAAAAAAGAACTGATGAAGAAAATGGAAGATCCAAGCTACACAAAAGAAGAAATTGATAGCATCCAAAAATCCATTGACAACTATGAATATATTATTGAATTAACTGATATGAATCATTATGAACGAGGAGCTAGGTAAAGACATTGGAGAAATCCAATGTCTTTTTTCTGGGGATATGATTGAGGGATTAATAGCCGCCGTATTGAACAAAAGAAGAAAGAAATTCGCTCCGTTTAGTTTTATTTTTCAAATACAAGTACTTTACTTGTTCGATTAGGTTAACTGCTTCAATAATATACGGACCTTTATTCAGCATAATACAATCGGCACTTAATCCAATAAATAAATCGGTGATTTCAGTCCTTGCAGGGATTCCCTTTTTCGCCATTTTCTCTAATACTCCTGTTGCCCAAATAACAGGAATATGTGCTGCGTCACAAAGAGCTTTGATGGAATTCTGAAGAATCGCCAGCTGCTCATACCCCATTTCAACGGCTAGATCCCCGCGTGCAATCATGATTCCAAAAGAATCTAGATTGAGGCCCTCCAGCAAAATTTTCGTTAAATGATGAAAGGCAGCTTTCGTCTCAATTTTGGCCACTATGCCAATTTTTTTTGTTGTTAGACCGTCAATATGCTCTTTTAATTTTTGGATGTCACGCGGCTGATGGACAAAGGAGAGTCCAATAATATCGGCCAGCTCGCATACAATTGGCAAATACTCTATATCCCGCTCGGTTAATGCAGGGAGGTTCAAATAGGTTAAGGAATCCGGCAAATTAATTCCTTTCCCAACTTTCAATTCAACCAGATTTTTATGTGTCCGGATAATTTTTGCCTCCACAAAATTAAGCTCAGTATTGACGATCCTCGCCGTCACCTTACCGTCATCTATAAAAACTCTGTCCTCATATTTTACGTTAGCCAATGCTTTAGGAAGATTGATAGCGAATGAAGGAGCTTCAACCTGGAGAAAGTCGGGAATTCTTTTGGATCTATAAATTCGAATAACCGAATGTTTTTTCAGCTTTATTTTCCCACCCTTTTCAGAGATAGGGAAATCGGGATTGTCTTTTTTAAGCTCAGTTATGCGAATCTTAGGTCCTGGGAGATCCATATAGATTTTGCATCTGCTTCCTTCTTCGTTTGCGGCCTCAATCTCGCGTATTCTACTTACTAATTGTCGCCAAATCTCAGGCCCATCATGAGCACAGTTAATTCTTGCGATGGTCATTCCTGCTCGTAATAGTTCAGTCAAAATTTCGGGATTTTTGATCATAGATTGGTCGAGGGTAACCATGATGGCTTTGTCGTTTGTTTCGATATTTGTCCCCAATAGGGCCATTTTTCTATCCTCTTTTATGCTAGCAGCTTCGTCTGGTTCGATTGCTGGGGTGAGGGGCTGGGGCTTATTCTTTTCGCTGGACAGATTATCAATCATTTTATTTAGGGAAAAGCATACATGGGGATGAAGATGGTGGCTAGAAGTTAGCCCGTGACAGATTAAATCCTTTTCCAGATCTTCTGAGACAAACCTTCGAAAAGCTAAAAAAGCGAGTAAATTTTGTTTGCCTTTTTCAGAAGGGGAAGAATGGCTATCTAACCCTTTTATTTTCACTGTATTCTCAATTTGATGACAGATTTCAATGAGTTGATTTCTAAGCTTGTTTTTCTCTGGATTTGACATACTCCCACCTCACATGCTCCTAGGAGACAGTTTATGTTTTTTTAGAAAGTTGGTGAGAAGATACATGCTTCTACTGGATAAAGAAATGAAGAGGGCTAAGGAAAAAGTACAAAATCCAGTACCAGACCATAATCTAGAGAAAAGTCCAGAATGTGAAAAAAGAGTTAAAAAGGCACGAAAACAATAACAAATATAGAATTTTCTCTTGATCCTAACGTAACGTTATGTTTTATGCTGAAGATAAGGATGAGGAGGTGGTTTTTTATGAATAGTTCCATTTTAAAAAGCGAAGTAGAGGAAAAGTATTTTACCTACCATAAAAAGTCGGGCTATATTGGCTTTATCGGCGCAATGATATTCGTTCTTATTCTTGAGTCTGTCGGAGTATCCTTTCTTCTTTACAATTGGAATCCATTCCTCAACTGGCTTCATTTGATTATTTGCATTCTACTTTTGATATTTCTTATTTGGGATACGAGAGCGGTAATAAAGAATCCCATACTGATAGAAAACGGTCAGCTTTCCATGAAAATTGGAATACGACCACGAATCCTAATCAATATCGAAAATATTGAAGAGATAATAAGCGGGGGCATCAACTATGAAGCCGATCGAAAGAAAAAGGAAGTCCTAGATCTGTCTTTGTTGGGGTTTGATGGACCGACTTTTGAAATCGTATTGATTGAGCCAATTAAGAATAAAGATTTTTTCGGAAAGGAAAGCGGCTCTATCCGTCGAATCTTCTTTTCAGTTGATGAGAAGGATGAGTTCTATCGAATGATAAAAAGGGAGTCATAAGCTAAAGAAAAGCCTTGATTTTTCAAGGCTTTTTTGCAGGGGCATTAACTTGTTTACTCAATGTTGGTCTGCCATGTGCTATGTGAAATATTCTAATTTTGCATGGGGGAAGAACTTTTCCATATAAGAATATAGATGACTTTTTATATCCTCTTCTTCTTCCTTTTGATAAATATATTTACCTATCCCATATTTTCCCCATTTGTATCTACGCTTCTCTTCGTCTAATTCCAATTTCGTCATCGGATAGTTTTTTTCAATCACTCTTTTTGCCGGCTTGGTAAAACGATGCTGGATAAACTCAAAGGTTAAATCCTTCTTGGCCTCTGGCGGCAATTCAGCTTCCAAGCGCTCGAACATATGGTAATAGCCCTCTTCCCAGCCTTCATGAAGATAAATGGGGGCTACAATAAATCCGAGCGGATATCCGGCCCTTGCCACCTTTCCTGCTGCCTCAATCCTTTTTTCTAAAGGAGAGGTGCCAGGTTCGAAATTTTTCACAACATAATCAGCGTTCATACTGAAGCGGAATCTTGTTTTTCCGTTATGCTTTGCATCGAGCAGGTGGTCAACATGGTGAAACTTCGTAACAAATCTTAATTTCCCAAGCTCAGATTTCCCAAAATGTTCGATCGCTCTTTTTAAAGTATGTGTCAAATGATCGATTCCAACAATGTCTGATGTACATGAGGCTTCAAATCTTGTCATCTCAGGAGCCCGTTCTTCCATATATTTATCTGCAGCTTCGAGAATTTCCTCCACATTTACATATGTACGGATATAGGGTTTAGTCCCCATAGTTGTCTGTAAATAGCAATAATGGCAATGTCCCATACAGCCTGTAGCAAAGGGGATGGCATACTCTGCCGATGGCTTTGATGTATCAAATTTAAGCGTTTTTCGAATTCCAACTACAAGGGTTGACTTAGCCACTCTATATTTTTGAAAATCATTATCACCGGGAAGATTACGTATCTGATTATGTGATGTAGTCTCTCGTATTTCAATATCCATATTCTTGAATTTCTCATATAGCTCTTGTCCTAAAGAGTATTCTAAGGCTTTGGGTTCAAAATAAACGAGCTTAGGGGTAAAAGGTTTATTCATTCGATAATCCCTTCTGCCGTCTCGCCATAATAAAAATTATAGGCTTGGTTTGCTTCCTCCTCCGTAGCATAAACAGCAATTTCATCTGATAGCGGATAATAGGTTTCGTATAGAAATAGGGCTAATTCATTTTCATTTTCAGGATTATTGACAACGGCAGCTGCCTGTATATTTGCCACATCTTGAGTATGGGGGTTTCGATAAAAAACATACACAATATCTCCAGCTTGGAAAGCATTCTGCATCCTTCTATCACCTTCATTTATTTAGTCATTAATTAAATTTTGTCTTAAGTTCATAAAATTATGATTTCATGATTTTGGAAATGGACTTTTGCGGAAAAAATATCGATTGTTCTGGTCAGTTCATTAACGTTATTCCTGTTTAATGCAATAGACGATTTAGAAATTCCATATTTTTTTACGAAATTGCTTAAGCTATTCCGCTGTATAGTTTTCAATCTAGTAGAAGATTTGGCCGTTCCTATTACCATTCTACCGATGAAGTCGAAAGACGTTTTACGCCTCGAATTTTAGCGACTTCTTCTACAAGCCTAAGCATAGCGAGATTTTTTTGTTTGGCTTCAATCATAATATCAAAGTCCTGATTTAGCTCCTTGGCCATTTTTAAAAAGGGCAGGACAAACTCTAAGGATACATCATCTGCATGAGAACGGAAGGATTCATCTGATTTTGGCGAAGAAAGATGGACCTTAGGTTTCATGTTGAAAGTATTCCACGTGTTAAAAATTCGTTCCAAGTAAAGAAAGAGATCCACTTCTCCTTTATTGGCTAAATAGTGATGATAATCAAGAATCATTGGTATTTTTTCTATTTCACAAGTGTTTAGCGTTTCCAAAACATTATAGGTCTTATCGTCATTTTCAAGCGTCATATATTGCTTAATTTCATTTGGTAACTGTTTGAGATTTTGGTGAAAACGAGCCAAGGTATTTTGCTTATCTCCATAAGCACCGCCAATATGAATATTAATTAATGAAGTGTCTAGTACTTGCATTGCTGCAAGCATTTTATAATGATATTCCATATCTTTCACAGCATTTATCGTAACTTCTTCTTTTGGACTTGTGAAAAGTGTAAATTGATTTGGATGAAAACTTACGCGGAGCTTAAACTTCTGTACGAGTTTTCCTAGCTCTTCCCATTCACTTTTGAAGGGGGTAATGAAATCCCATAATACTTCAGGGTGGGTCGCTAAAGGGACAAGGGAACTTGAAAAACGATATAACTCTATTTCGTTGGCAATATTATAGTGCAGAAATCTTTTTGTGTTTTGAATGTTTTGTGCGGTAACCAACTTAAGTTTTTCCAGCCGCTCGTTCTTGGGGAGAGCTGAATATCGGGCAAAGGTTAAAGCCTTTGAGGGACTCGCATTCCACAAGCCTAATGCATTTGCTACATAGCCAAATCGTATCTTCATCTACTTATGTCTCCTGGAAATAATGGGGTTTAAGAGAGGGGCATGCTGTCTAAATAAAACAGCATGCTTTTATTTAATCTTAAGAATTTATTTACATCAATTTTTTGTTGTTGCAAAACCATGATCTAGTCACTCTTTTCACTATTTGTTGGTGTATATTCACCATTTTTATTTTTGACCTGTAGAGTTATAAATATTCTTCTGTTGAATAACTGCGGGTTTTTGATTGGGAAATTAAGTTTTGTTTAAAAGACAATAAATGACTCATAATAATTTTGGGTTTAAAAAAGATAAATGGAGCTGATGAAAATGGAAGCTGGACATTCAACTCAATCGGCACTTAAGAAATACAAAGAGTGTATTGGTTTGTTTACACAAAAGATGCCTGAGTTTGCCAGGAAGTTTAATGAGTTTACGGAAGAGTGTTTTAATGAGGGGACATTGTCTCAAAAGCAAAAGCAGTTAATTGCATTAGGAATCAGCATTCATGCTCAGGATGAGTATTGTATAATCTATCATACAAAAGGATGTCTTGATCAAGGATGTTCTGAACAAGAAATTCTAGAAACTGTAGCTGTAACTGCGGCGTTTGGTGGCGGTGCGGCTATGAGTCAGGGAGTCACTTTAGTTCAAGAATGTATAAAAGAATTGAAATAATAATAGTTCACGGAATTAAGATGGAATCAAAAAGATTTCATCTTAGTTCTGTTTATGATTTGTATCTCCGATATTACCATTCTACAAGTGAATTGTTAGACGTTGGATTCCTTTTTCCTACTTAAAAAAGAAAATCGGACTGACTATTACTTCCTTATCAATCTTCTTAATTTTGAAACAGAAAATGATTATCTAAATATTTAGCAGAATACTTAAAACCTTCAAAAAGTGGATTTGGCAGTTAGGAACAACTTTTATGCAATACTAATGAGAAACTATAACTAGAGTTATCTATTTTCATAAAAAAGAGAGGAGTTTAAAGAAATACCCATGATTTTATGGCTAAATCCACTGTTAAGCGAAAAACATCCTATATAACAAGATGGTATAATTCAACAAAAGGAAAATATAAACATATAGACATTACTCTAGTGATATTTTTCTTTACTATATTTCAATGGAGAGGAGGGGAAAAGGGGAAATTTTCCTATTTGCAATTATTTATACACATCATGGAAATATTAAATCAAAATATTAAGTCATACAGAAGAGGTTTAATGATGAAAAAATCTACTAAACTTATTATCGTGGTCCTTCTAATAATAGTTGGCTTCATGATGCATTTCAGTTCCCAATCTATAGAAAATAGTACGGCAATGTATATTAATTACACCGGTAAAGTTATTTTTGCTATTCTTATAGGTATAATGATTTATGATGCATTTAGAAAAGAAAAATAGATAATAGGTTTAAAAAAAGGGAGACTCATGTTGAAAAAAATTATTTCTTCTTTATTAATAACAACTCTGTTATTGTCTGTTGTATCTCCAATCTCGAGTGCTTTGGCTAGGGAAAATAGCTATGATTATAATATTTCTTTCCCTAAGCCAGAGAGAAGTGATGATTTGTCTAATTTAATATTTAATCGTAAAGTTGATAATGAGAAAGTTAGCATTATAGAGGTAACAGAAGACGATGGGACATCTAGTCTCTCTGAATGGAATAAAGAAACAGGTGAAGTTTTCTTCGATGGAGAATATGTTGCTTCCCTTATTTTGGACGAAAACTCTTATGTCGAGGATTCTACAATTATTAGAGAAGACCCTTCTGTATTACAACCATTTTCAACTGTTAAAAAATACGTGATTGGTTCTTCAGACAATCATTTATGGGAAACGATATACAATAAAGATTTGCAAATAGATGTGAGTAAAACTGCAACTGCTATCGCTATTGCAGCAACATTAGCCCAAGCTTTCCTTGAGAGAAAACCAGACCAAAAAGCCACTGCCTTAGTCGCAGCAGCATCTGGAGTAATTGCACTTGGAGTATCCAAAATTTATAATATGAGATATACCCATACTAAAGACCCTAATGTAGGAAAGTGGTCATTCGCTCGTATGGACAGACTCTCTATTTATTCTGGCTCTAGAACACCTGATAACTTAAAAATACAAGTACTCTATTATTATTCAGGAACATATGAAGGTAGTCTTTAAGCTATGACGAACCTAGTTAAGTTTTTGCTTTTATAATGGTCGATTGAAATAAACTTAAAAACTATCGTTATTACTAGTATTTCATGCTCCTATTTTGAAGAAAGTTAGGACAAAATAGGAGCATTTGATGAGAATGTGTAAACTTTAACGATGTGTGCAAAAAGGTCGTTATCTTTAACGGAAATTAACCGCTTTTCATTCATTTTATTACGTTAACAAAATGTTAGGTATAAGGTAATAAGTACTGAACATGCAACTGTTTAATTTAATGATTTTCTTCGTGTTCTTAAATTTCGGCCAAATATTACAGTACATGGTCTAAGGCACAAACCTACTATAAACTTCTTAACAGTAAATTTCATACTTCCGTTTTTTACGCCTCTAAAAACTAGGCACTGTTAAAGTGTAATGTTGATATGTACATGCCCCTATTCTATTTATTTAAAAAATACATATTTTTACATACAGAAATTTTACCATATAACATATTGATTGGTTGCACTTAATTAATATTTCTTATTCACTAAACTGCCCATTAGTTGAAGAAGGGAGAGTTTATGTACTTATTCAAGTCTCTCCACTCATACTAAATGTCCTGAAACAGATCGGAAATGCTGTTTAAAAACAGTAAAAAATTAAATCCTGCCCCATTTCTGCCCCAAACATAAATTTTAAGAGGTGTTTATACGAGGTAAAATAAAAAGAAACCCTGTCATAACAAGGTTTCTCGTAGCGTCCCAGGAGGGATTCGAACCCCCGACCTACAGTTTAGGAAACTGTTGCTCTATCCTACTGAGCTACTGGGACATAAATAGTAATAATAAATTTATTTAGTTTACACAAACGGAAACTGTCGTCCTGATCTCAGAAAGAATCAGCATTAATTATTATAGTTTATTCTCAGAAAAGGTCAAGTAGTACGTGCTTTTTCGAAAAAACTCCTTATACTGAAGACTTCTAAGCTCTCCCATAAATTAACTGAAACCAATCTAACCTAAACTCGTCAATTTCATTAGTAGGAAAATGCTAATTGTAAATTTTCCCCTTTACACAGGATTTTTGCAGAAATGTATCGAATAAAGAAGAGATAGAAGCAACAGCGAATGATTAATTACGGGAGGAAAAGCATGACACAAATACAAATGAATCCAACCATTGAACGAATATTAAAGAATATAGATAAGGTCATGATCGGAAAGAGGAATGTCGCTGAGTTAAGCCTGGTTGCTTTACTAGCTGAAGGACATGTACTTCTTGAGGATGTACCAGGTGTCGGAAAAACGATGATGGTACGGGCGCTTGCCAAATCTGTCAATGCGAACTTTCGCCGCATTCAGTTTACGCCAGATTTATTGCCATCCGATGTGACAGGGGTTTCCATCTACAACCCAAAGGAAATGGAATTCCAATTTAGGCCGGGGCCAATTATGGGGAATATTATCTTGGCTGATGAAATTAACCGGACTTCTCCGAAGACGCAGTCTGCTCTTTTAGAGGGAATGGAGGAGAGCAGCGTTACGATCGATGGTGTGACACACCGACTGGAGAAGCCTTTCTTTGTTATGGCGACACAGAACCCCATTGAATATGAAGGAACGTACCCACTTCCAGAAGCCCAGCTCGATCGATTTTTACTAAAAATGAAGATGGGGTATCCAGACGTTGAAGAGGAAATGGAGGTCTTGAGTCGCGCACAAAAGATTGCTCCTATCGAGGAGCTTGAAGCAGTCATTGATTTAGGAGAGCTTCGGGCTTTACAGCAGGAAATCAAGCAGGTCACCGTCGATGATATGCTTAAGCGATATATTGTAGATATTGCAAACTGGACAAGGACGGATAGCCATGTGTACTTGGGAGCTAGTCCGCGCGGATCCATCGCATTAATGAAGGCCGCTCAAGCCTATGCCTATATGTATGGAAGAGATTATGTGCTACCTGATGATATTCAATATCTGGCACCATATGTCTTTTCCCATCGCATTATCCTCAAGTCTGAAGCTAAATTTGAAGGAATCACAGCTGAAGATATCGTGCATCGAGTCTTAAGCAGGGTTCCGGTTCCTGTACAAAGGTTAGTGAAATAAGATGAGAGAATCTTTTGCACGTCTAAAGCCAATTTGGAAATTGCTTATCCTATTATTCTTGATTGTCTTGACCTTCTCCTATGCTATGTTTCAAGGGGGCTTTGTCAGCTGGTTTTTATTCTATAGCTTTGTTCCTTTTGCTTTATATGGTCTATTTCTATCATTTTATAAGCTTGGGAATATAGAGGTTATTAGAGGTTTTGAGAAGTCGGAATTTAATGCGGGTGAAAAACTAGTCGTCAACATTAGAATGAAAAGAAGATCAGCATTTCCTCTGTTTTATATGGTAATCGAGGACAACCTGAGTGCAGCCTTAGCACTCTCTGTAAAAAATAAGTCTACTAAAGCGTTGATTTTTCCTTATTTTCGCAAGGAGATTGATTTTGAATATACGATTGAGGCACTTCCAAGGGGGGAGCATCATTTCCAGGGCATCCAAGTAAAAGTTGGAGACTTGCTTGGTTTAATTGAAAAGCAAACCACATTTCCAACCGCTGATGACAAAATTATCGTCTATCCCGCATACGAGGAATTAATTTATCGGACGATGGACCATCATTATGACCAAGGGATGACGGCTTCGAAGGAAAGAGTACAAAGAGACACTTCGATGGCGGTGGGAATTAGAGATTATCAACCAGGGGACCGTTTTTCCTGGATAAACTGGAAGGCTACAGCCAAAAGAAATGAAATTATGACGAAGGAATTCGAACAACGGAAATCACATGATGTCCTTATTTTAATGGATTGTGCTCCAGAAAAGAATTTTGAAGCGGTTGTATCTTTTACAGCTTCGATTGTAAAAGCAATCTTAAGGAAAGGGGCTCAGGTTGGATTTCTGTCGTCGAGTAGTGAGAGAGTAGCTTTTCCTATTCGAAATGGTGAGGCGCATCAGCAGCAGATTTTTTATCATTTAGCAAAGGTGAAGGACGATAGCCCTGTTCCACTTGATGTTGTTTTAGAGGTTGAAGGGTTTTCGCTTTGGCAGAATGCATCCTTAATGCTTGTTTCTGGCCAGCTTACGAAAAGCCTTGTTGAAAAAGCAGGGCGGTTTTCGGCAAAGCAGGGTCTCGTCACGATCCTTTTGATCAAGGGAAAAAATGAATCTGCAACCGACTTAGAAAGAGCCTTGAAAGCAGAAGCAAATGCGCGGGGAGTCAGAGTCGTATTTATCGCAGAGGGCCAATTTTCCGCTGCCTTTTCGGAGGTGAATCAAGGTTGAAAATTCAGGAGAAACAGGGGAAAGTTCTTAACTTTTTTCTATATACATGTGGTTTTCTGCTTTTATGGGAATGGCTTCGGCCGCTTAAGGAATTAACAGACACGGCAAATATGAGTGTGTTCATTTTCTTCTTATGCCTTGCCTTTACACTTGCCTATTTGAATGTTCATTTTTTTATCCGCACTGGATTAAAGCTGTTATATGTATTTTACACATTGAATTTCCTCTATTTCGAGGGTTCCTTTTTTCGATTTAAATGGCTTGTCTTTTTGTTCCAGGATGTTAGAGAAAATATGTCCGTTGTTTTTCAGGGAGATTGGATGGAATTAAGCGATTCTTTTCGAAGTCTTCTTTTCTTCCTTTTACTTGCGCTCATGGCCTATTTACTCCATTATTGGCTCATCCAGCGAAAACAGATATTTGTTTTTTTCTTTATGACGCTCGTTTTCATTACCGTTTTAGATACCTTTACCCCTTATGAAGCGAAGGGGGCTATTGTTCGCTCTGTAATGATCGGGTTTGTGGTAATGGGCATACTAACATTCTTTCGCTTAGTTGAGAAAGAGAGAGTGCAAATGCAAGCAGGTTTCGCGAAAAAATGGATGGCACCATTACTAGTTATGACTTGTATCAGTGTACTAATCGGTTACTCGGTACCGAAAGCAAGTCCCATTTGGCCAGATCCGGTTCCCTATATTAAATCCTATTCACAAGGAAGCGGTACAGATGGTTCCGGTGGAGAGAAAAAGGTTGGATATGGGATAGATGATTCAAAGCTTGGTGGACCTTTTAAGGCGGACAATACGATCGTTTATGAAACGGAAGTCGATTCAAGACAGTATTGGAAGGTGGAAACAAAGGATGTCTACACCGGCAAAGGGTGGATCTCCTCTGTGGAAGAAGGAGAAAGGGTTTCCTTTGATCAAAATGAAAATTTCCCGATTGCTTCTTACACGAATCCAAATATAAAGACTGAAGATCGAACAGCGATCATTAAACCGGTGGTTAACTATCCACACCTTATTTACCCGCTCGGCTTAAGGTCTGTTCAAAATGATTCTCAGAACACGTTTGAAGTTGATTTAAGCCTGGAAAAAATATATACGTCAAACCCAATTGATGGTCCGGGGATTAAGGAATATTCTGTTGAGTACGCGAACCCAAAATTTAGTGTGAAATCGATGATGAGTATCGTCGATAATCAGCATCCAGA
Organism: Bacillaceae bacterium UBA7792; assembly: GCA_002480735.1. Lineage (GTDB taxonomy): Bacteria > Bacillota > Bacilli > Bacillales > Cytobacillaceae > Robertmurraya > Robertmurraya andreesenii. The sequence continues at coordinate 20,021 of DLCS01000028.1, forward strand.
ACTTACAGGGGAGTTTCTTGAAAGGTATACGCAATTGCCCGAAGAACTGCCTCAAAGAGTGAAAGACTTAGCTTTAGAGCTGACAAAGGATAAGACGAATTGGTATGACAAGGCGAAGACCATCGAGAATTATTTTGATGGTCCCCAGTTCCAATATGATCAAAAGGATGTTGCGGTGCCTAGTAGAAATGAAGATTATGTAGACCAATTTCTGTTTGAGACACACAAGGGATATTGCGATAATTTTTCCACCTCGATGCTTGTGATGGTGCGTTCTCTTGGAATCCCGGCTAGATGGGTAAAGGGTTATACGCAAGGTGACTTTCGTGGACTGGGTGATTCGGGTAAGAGGCTCTATGTCGTCACCAATAATAATGCTCATTCATGGGTAGAGGTGTATTTTCCTAATATCGGATGGGTACCATTTGAACCGACAAAAGGATTTGCGAATAATATCCAATTTGCATACGATCAGGTCTCTCAAAATACCGGGACAGATGTACAGCAAACACCACAGGCTCCGAAGGTAGAAATGCCAAAGGATGAAAAGAAGACAGCCTCAGCTAAGAAATCTTCTTTCTCATGGAAGGAGACATGGTCGAACGCGAAGGACTTCTTAAATAAGTATTGGTATTTATTCATTCTCGCTCTATTGGTGATTGGATTCGTTATTTATGGATTGTACCGAACACGACTAAAATGGCTGCCTTGTTACTATGTATATCGATTCAAACGTAGAAGAAAAGACGAGGATTTCCCTGCTGCCTATTTTACGCTGTTAAACCATCTAAATCGCTATGGTCTAACAAGAAAACAAGGACAAACATTGAGGGACTATGCTGAGTATGTGGACCGTTATTTCTCTTCAGAGGAAATGGGAATCTTAACGGAAAATTATGAACGATATGTCTATAAAGGCCATTTAGAGAAAGGAACATGGGAAGAAACAAGAGAATTGTGGGAAAATTTAATTAAAAAGACAATCGCTTGACCTGAAAATATTCATGTTGTTACAATATGACTTAATTATGAAAGCTCTTTTCTCAAACATTGTTGTTTTTGAACAATAAATGATGAGACAAAACTTCTGTTTTTTCAGGCTATCTGTAGAAACAACGGAGAAAAGTGCTGCTTATTCTATGCGTATCGCACGCCTAGTATGAAACGGAATGGCCGGTATTAAGGACATTCCAGAACAGTATTCCGTGCGAAACAGCCATTATGAAAGAGTTAAAACATACATGAATCCTTCATATATCCTCGGTAATATGGTCCGAGAGTCTCTACCAAATCACCTTAAATGATTTGACTATGAAGGCAGGATATTCTAATTGTCTTTCTATGAAACTAGAATTCTGCCTTCGATCTATTTTTTGAAGGAGAGTTCTAGTTTTTTTATATTTCCTGTACTAAGTAGGTAAACTATTTTTAACAATTAAATAAAAATGATGAGGTGGACAGAGATGAGTAAAGGGCTATTAGGTCAAGAGAAGATTGTCGTATTGGATTTTGGGAGCCAGTATAATCAGCTAATTACAAGAAGGATTCGTGAGTTTGGGGTATACAGTGAGCTTCATCCTCATACGATTACAGCGGAAGAAATTAAGTCCATGAATGCAAAGGGAATTATTTTTTCAGGTGGTCCAAATAGTGTTTATGATGAGCATTCATTTCGCCCAGATGAACGAATTTTTGATTTAGGTCTGCCGATTCTTGGGATTTGCTATGGCATGCAGTTAATGGCTACGCATTTCAATGGAAAAGTTGAGGCTGCAAAGAATCGTGAGTACGGGAAGGCAGCTATCCATGTTCAGCAGGATACGAAGCTATTTAGTAAGCTGCCAAAGGAACAAATTGTGTGGATGAGTCATGGCGATTTAGTCGTTGAAGCACCAGAAGGCTTTCATGTAGATGCGACAAGTCCATCCTGTCCGATTTCTGCGATGAGCGATGAGGCGCGAAAATTATATGCAGTACAATTTCATCCAGAGGTTCGACATTCTCAGTATGGGAACGAGCTTCTACAAAATTTTGTATTTGGTGTGTGTGGTTGTGAGGCAAATTGGTCCATGGAGAATTTTATTGAATTTGAAATGGAGAAGATCCGTCAGACCGTAGGAAACAAGAGAGTTCTTTGTGCTCTAAGCGGAGGGGTAGATTCCTCTGTTGTCGCTGTTCTTATTCATAAAGCGATCGGCGATCAGCTCACATGTATTTTTGTGGACCATGGACTGTTGCGCAAAGGGGAAGCGGATAGCGTAATGAAGACCTTTGCGGAAGGCTTCCACATGAATGTTATTAAGGTGGATGCGAAGGATAGATTCCTTTCGAAGCTCAAAGGGGTCAGTGATCCAGAGAAGAAGCGGAAGATTATCGGCAATGAATTTATTTATGTGTTTGATGACGAAGCAACAAAACTGCAAGGGATCGAGTATTTAGCGCAGGGAACACTGTATACGGATATTATTGAAAGTGGAACAGCGACTGCACAAACGATTAAATCCCATCATAATGTTGGTGGATTACCAGAGGATATGCAATTTAAGCTAATCGAGCCGCTTAATACATTATTTAAGGACGAGGTTCGAGCACTCGGTACAGAGCTTGGCATACCAGATGAAATTGTTTGGAGACAGCCGTTCCCAGGTCCAGGTCTAGGCATTCGGGTTCTTGGGGAAGTTACCGAGGATAAGCTTGAGATTGTGCGTGAATCGGATTGGATTTTACGTGAAGAAATTAAGAAGGCTGGTTTGGATCGCGATATATGGCAATATTTTACCGTTCTTCCTGATATCCGAAGCGTTGGAGTGATGGGGGATGCGAGAACCTATGATCACACCATTGGCATTCGTGCGGTTACATCGATTGATGGTATGACATCTGATTGGGCCAGAATCCCTTGGGATGTCCTTGAAGTCATATCGACTCGTATCGTTAATGAGGTCAGCCATGTGAACCGGGTTGTTTACGATATTACGAGCAAGCCGCCTGCAACGATCGAGTGGGAGTAAAAACGGAATAATAATTGGTTTTTTGCTACTGAAAAACCCCTATACACGAACAATAAAAACGAACATCAATAAAATGTTCGTTTTTATTGTTGACGAATCGAAATAGGATTGCTAAAATAAAGACAAATAGAATATGTCGTTTTACGTCGTATAATGTTGGGAATATGGCCCAAAAGTTTCTACCAGGCTACCGTAAATAGCTTGACTACGAGGTAAGTGATTAACGAAGGGATTTTTTTGTGCTATTATTATTCCTTTTCTCTCGCTAAATCACGAACTTGTCGTCGGGCGCTCCAGGTAGATGGAGCGTTTTTTATTTTTCTAAGACTAGGAGGAAATGGAATGAAGAAGTATTTTCAATTTGAAGAGCTAGGGACAAATTATCGGCGCGAAATATTAGGCGGTTTTACAACGTTCTTAGCGATGGCCTATATTTTAGTGGTAAACCCGCTGACATTAACGCTCGATGGAATACAGGATTTACCTGATGCCCTTCGAATGGATTATGGAGCAGTTTTCGTAGCAACAGCTTTATCCGCAGCAATTGGTTCCATCATCATGGGGTTGCTCGGTAAATATCCGTTAGCCCTTGCACCAGGACTTGGATTGAATGCCTTTTTTGCTTATACGGTTGTTTTGGGAAGTGGAGCACCATGGCAGCATGCATTAGCTGCAGTATTTGTTTCAGGAGTATTTTTCTTAATTTTGACGTTAACAGGACTTCGTGAAAAAATCATAAATGCTATCCCATTAGAATTAAAGCATGCGGTGGGAGCCGGTATTGGTTTGTTTATCACATTTATCGGTTTTCAAAATGCAGGCATCATTGTTAATAATGATGCAACACTTGTTGGCTTAGGTGATTTTACGAACGGAAATACATTACTTGCTGTATTCGGAATTTTAGTAACAGTCATTTTAATGACAAGAGGATTTAAAGGTGGAGTTTTCTATGGAATGGTGATTACCGTTATTGTCGGGATGATCTTTGGTTTAATTGATAAACCGACTAAGATTGTCGATGCTGTTCCAAGCATTGAGCCAACATTCGGAGCTGTATTTTCTGCCTTTGGAGATCCGACATTCTATACAACTGCTATGTTAGGAACGATTCTGACATTCTTATTCGTAGATTTCTTTGATAATGCCGGTACCTTAGTGGCAGTTGCCAACCAAGCGGGATTGATGAAGGATAACAAACTCCCTAATGCAGGAAGAGCACTAATTTCCGATTCCATTGCTACCATTGCTGGAGCTATTCTTGGTACATCAACGGTTACATCCTTTGTTGAATCATCTGCTGGGGTTGCCTCAGGAGCAAGAACAGGTTTCGCATCATTAGTAACAGCTGCTTGCTTTATCTTAGCACTTTTCTTTTTCCCGTTATTATCTATTGTAACGGCGCCGGTTACCGCACCTGCTTTAATCATTGTGGGTGTTCTGATGGTAGCTTCTCTAGGTAAAATTGATTGGTCAAAATTTGAAGTGGCAGTACCAGCTTTCTTAACAATGATCGCGATGCCACTTTCATACAGTATTGCAACAGGGATTGCAGTTGGATTTATTTTCTATCCTATTACGATGATCATGAAAGGTCGCACAAAAGAAATCTCACCAATCATGTATTTATTCTTCGTCATTTTCTTAGCCTACTTTATTTCTTTACATTAAGATTTTCGTAGCTTCTAAGATTATCGATATGAGCCATCCGATTTAAGTCTATTCGGATGGCTTTTATCGTTCTATTTATGAATATTTTTATATGAACAGGCATGAATGAAAAAAATAATTGAAATGAGAGCGATCCGGGTACAATATCCCCGAAAACTCCTTTTCGGTTATTTTTTTATTTTTTGCAAAAGGCTTAGTGAGTTCTAAAAAGTATAGGAGGTTGTACATATGTTTAAAAAGGCTTTTGGTGTTTTACAAAAAGTTGGTAAAGCACTGATGCTTCCCGTTGCCCTCTTGCCCGCAGCTGGAATACTTTTGGCGCTAGGGGCAGCTCTTAGAAATCCAGTGTTGCTGGAGTTAGCACCATTCTTGGATAATAGTGCGGTTGATATGGTCGCAGCCATCATGCAGAAAGCGGGAGATATTGTCTTTGGCAATTTACCAGTGTTGTTTGCTGTCGGAGTTGCGGTCGGCTTAGCTGGAGGGGATGGCGTTGCGGGTCTAGCGGCTATCATTGGATACTTAATCATGAATGTTACGATGGGTACTGCCCATGGAATTACGGCAGAGGATGTTAATGGGTTGAATTACGCCAATGTTTTAGGTGTACCGACCCTACAAACTGGGGTTTTTGGTGGGATTATCATCGGTATTGTAGCAGCCGGGCTTTACAATAAATTCTATGAAATTGAGTTGCCCTCATATCTAGGATTTTTCGCAGGAAAAAGATTTGTTCCAATCATCACAGCAGCTACTGCTGTTCTATTGGGATTAATCATGTTAGTCATTTGGCCACCCATTCAAAATGGTCTAAATGCTTTTTCGCAAAATATGGTTCATGCAAATTTGACCCTTTCAGCATTTATTTTTGGAGTCATCGAGCGTTCATTAATTCCTTTTGGATTACATCATATTTTCTACTCTCCTTTCTGGTACGAGTTCGGAGAATATGTGACGAAGGCAGGAGAAACTGTACGTGGTGATCAGCGGATTTTCATGGCGCAAATATTAGATAATGTTCAAAATTTAACTGCTGGTACTTTTATGACCGGTAAATTTCCATTCATGATGTTTGGCTTACCAGCTGCAGCATTAGCCATCTATCACGAAGCTCGCCCTGAAAGAAAAGTAGTGGTTGGGGGTTTAATGGCATCAGCAGCCTTAACTTCTTTCCTAACCGGTATTACCGAGCCAATCGAATTTTCATTCTTATTCGTAGCACCGATTCTATTCGGAATTCATGCGATTTTCGCTGGTCTGTCCTTCATGACGATGCAGTTACTTAATGTGAAAATCGGGATGACCTTTTCAGGAGGATTAATCGATTACATTCTGTTTGGCTTAATTAATCCACAAACACATGCCTGGCTAGTTATCCCAATAGGCTTGGTGTTTGCAGTGATTTATTATTTTGGCTTCCGGTTTGCCATTCGTAAGTTTAATTTAAAGACACCTGGACGAGAAGATGCAACCGAGGAGGAAACGGTGGAAACTCATGGAAAAACCTCGGATCTTCCTTATGAGATACTCGATGCAATGGGTGGTCAAGAAAATATTGCACATTTAGATGCATGTATCACTCGTCTGCGAGTTTCCGTAAATGATAGTAAGAATGTAGATAAAGACCGATTGAAGAAGCTCGGAGCTTCGGGAGTCCTAGAAGTTGGTAATAACATTCAAGCCATCTTCGGACCTCGTTCTGAAACAATCAAAGGACAAATGAAAGATATAATGGAAGGAAAGAGACCACGTCCAGCTGAAAAAGCTCCAAAAGCACAACCGACTGCTGCAAAGGGTGATGATGTGTTCGTTTCTCCACTTAGAGGGGAAATCAAGCCGATTACTGAAGTCCCTGATGCTGTATTCTCTGGAAAAATGATGGGCGACGGCTTTGCAATCCTGCCTTCCGAAGGCGTCATAGTTTCCCCTGTTGATGGAAAAATTGTGAACGTTTTCCCGACAAAGCACGCTCTAGGGATTCTTTCTAATTCTGGCCGTGAAATTCTGATTCATGTTGGGATTGACACGGTCAATCTAAAAGGGGAAGGCTTTGAGGCGTTAGTAAAGGAAAATGATCAGGTTCAAAAAGGAGAACCCCTGCTGAAGGTTGATCTCGATTCAATCAAAGAAAAGGTGCCATCGATTATTACACCGATTGTCTTTACGAACTTGGCAGAAGGAGAGCATGTCGTTCTTCAAAAACAAGGAAGTGTGGACATGGGTGAAGAGAATATTATCTCTATAAAGAAGAATTAGATCATTTTAAACAACGGTCAGCTATGGTAAAAGCATGGCTGATCGTTTTACATATTTTTTTCGTAAATTTTTTGTTGATTTATTTGAATACAGATGATATTATATAAAAGTTGTCACGAAAAATAATATATACAAGTTAAGAAATATATTATTGAGACGATATTCTAGCAACATTTATATTTTAGTGTTAAATAATTATTTTAGAAAAATAGTTGTTGACATCTTAAGTTAGAATGTGTTAGTATTAAATAGTTGCCAATACAGGCAATGAGGAAATTCGGTTTGATGAATTGAGGATATCTTAATTCTGTCGAATGTGACTTGTTCTTTGAAAACTAA
>DLCS01000192.1 GCA_002480735.1 Bacillaceae bacterium UBA7792
AGAAGCTTGCAGCAGCTCGTCAGTTTAAGTGAAAGATTGGGCGAACGCTTGTCGATTCTTACAGGAATTGTGATTCCGAAATTTCGAAAGGAAAATGGTGAACCCATTCTAGAGGCAATCGCCAACAAGAAATCCCTAAAAAACCCACTATATGCGCTACCGATCCTTGAATCAAAGGAAATCATCTACCAGGAAACAAGAATTCAGGAGCTTTTCGAAATTAAACAGTTGCTGGATCGCTATCAGGAAATAATCCTAAACGTTCGAATTGGAGCAACGGATTTTTCGGGCCTCTTTGGGATCCGCCGGAGTCCGGATACGACGGTCTATGAGATTGCCGTCATTCGCGATTGTATTGCTGATATTATTAATATGTTCGTTCGTTTAGATAGTCCATATGTTGTTTCTGGCCCTGTCTGGGAGTATTTTTCTTCAGCGGAGAGAGTCTTAAAGCCACAAATTCGACAAACCCCCTTTATTGAAAAATATGGAGAGGAAGGGGTCAAAGTCCGCCAGCAACTAATCGGAAATCATATGGATGGGTTTATTCGAGAAATTTTAATGGATATTGCCAACGGTATCGTCGGAAAAACGATTATTCACCCGACCCATATTCAAGCGGTTCAAGCCCTCAATGCAGTTTCTTATGAGGAATATCACGATGCTTTACATATTATTACAGAAAGCAATGGGGAAATTGGGGTGCTGAAGAGCACGTTTTCCAATAAAATGAATGAACTAAAGCCCCATCTCTATTGGGCGCAGAAAATGATGCTGAAATCAGTAACTTACGGGGTGCTTCGCAATGAATACACATACATCGACCTGCTTAAACAGAATGTTTACGTATAACATTTTGGATGGACTCAAGGTTGAAATTACAATTCAACAAAATCCGTATGAGATTCCATTAGAGGATTTATTTTTGATGGCGGCTAGAGTGAATAAGAAAAGGTCTTTTCTCTTCGTTAGTAAGGTTCTTGGCAAGCATTTGCCAATTAAGCCCATTGTAGGGATGCAAGTCGGTTTTCTTTTAGCAGCCAGATATATGGAAGTGGTCAAAGCTACACCACCTCGAGACTCTGATCGCCTTATATCAAGCTTTAAGAACCATACCAAAGGGTATATGGAGGCTTTTATAGAAGAACAGCATTGTCCAATTGTGATCGGATTCGCTGAAACGGCGACGGCTCTTGGTCATGCTTTCTTTGAGGCCTTTCGAAAGGCTGATTTTTTTCATACAACGAGGGAATGGTTTGAAGGGGTAGAGCCAACCATCACCTTTGAAGAGGAGCATTCCCATGCAACCTCCCACCGTGTCTATGTAGAAAAAGAGCTCTTGGAAAGCAATAGGGAAATAATTTTAGTTGATGATGAGATTACAACGGGGAAGACGGCTCTAAATATTATCCGTGCTCTACATGAGAAATTTCCACGGAAGACTTATACAGTCGTCTCGATCCTCGATTGGCGTTCTCATGAGAATGAGAAGCGTTTTAAGGAGCTTGAACAGGAATTAGGGATAACGATTCATACTGTGAGCTTAGTGAAAGGGACCGCTACTGAGATAGGTGGCATTGATATGGATGAACAGGTTATTCAGGAGTCGATTCCTGAATTCTCCCAGCATGTCTCTTTTCATCGTATTGAAAATCCCGACCTCATCAAGATAGGGAGTAGTGCAAAAGGGGGGTACACCCGTTATACAGGGAGGTTTGGATTAACCTCAAAGGAGAACGAGGAGGCAACCAACTGGATGAAAAAGGTAGGGGAGGATCTTGCAGGTTTGAGGACTGGAAAAAGATCTCTCGTGCTGGGGGCAGGGGAATTTATGTATATCCCAATGAAAGTGTCGTCTTACATGGGGGAAAATGTATTCTATCACTCTACGACAAGAAGTCCGATCTTTCCTACTCAAAGAGAGAAGTATGGGGCAAAAAATCGTTTTTCCTTTTTGAATCCAGAGGATCCGTCTATCCAGCATTACCTTTATAATATCTCCGAAAATCAGTACGATGATATTTTTATTTTTTTTGAAAAAAGAGTTGATAAATCGCAAATACAAGGGATGCTAGAACAGTTAAAAAGAACCTATATTCCAAACATAAGAGTGGTTTACATAGAGTAAAAGGAGGTAGAAATGTCATATGAGCACTGACCTTTATACGAAAATAGGTTCCTATTCGGAGGAGGATGTGAAGTTTTTACTCAAGGATTTGAGTCATGTCCAATTAGAAGGTTCGGCGGAATCAAGGGAAAAAAGGATACAATCCGGTGAACATTATAGTGAAAGTCTTCCGATAGAGTACCATCCACCACAGGAGTACATCGAGCTTTTTTATCAAACCCTTCATGATTACAAGAAAACGGTCGCCTATTATGTTGGCGTTGTGGCAGAACAGATTTATCGGAATAAGGGGAAGGAGACGGTTCTTGTATCATTAGCCCGGGCCGGTACCCCGATTGGAATCCTGATTCGCAGATATCTTCACTGGAAATATGGAATATCTCTCCCCCATTATAGTGTTTCAATCATTAGAGGCAGGGGATTGGACTATAATGCGATCAAGTACATCCTAGCTCATCATCCAGAAGGAAAAATTCAATTCATTGATGGGTGGACCGGAAAGGGAGCTATTTCGATCGAGCTTACTAAATCTGTACGGGATATCCAAGAGCAATACGGTGTGGAGTTGGATGATACATTAGCCGTATTGGCTGACCCTGGTCATTGCACAACCCTTTATGGTACCCGCGATGATTTTATCATTCCCAGTGCTTGCCTAAACTCAACTGTATCAGGGCTAGTGAGCAGAACCGTCCTCAACCAGTCTTATATTGGTCCGGATGATTTCCACGGTGCAAAATACTATCGTGAGCTGGAGAGCTCTGATTTATCCAATGAATTCTTGGATATTATTGCTGGTGAGTTTGTTCGAATTGAGGAAGAAGCAATACCTAAAACTGGGGAGGATGCATCTTTTTCTGGACTTGAAACGGTGAAGCGGATGATGGCTGATTTTCAAATAAATGATATCAATCTTGTGAAGCCTGGAGTTGGGGAGACGACGAGGGTCCTTCTTCGACGTGTTCCGTGGAAGGTTCTAATAAAGGATATGGACAGTCCCTATCTTAAGCATATCCTCATGCTTTGTGAGGAGAAAAACATCGAAATTTTAGCGTATCCGGACATGGAATATACTTGCTGTGGATTGATCAAGAATGTTGGTGATGTCTAATGATGTTCGCATCAGACCTTGATCGGACCCTAATCTACTCCAATCGTGCCCTATCTGATTATGGTGTAGAAGAGGATATAGAGCTAGTGACCGTTGAACAAAAGCTGGATCAAAAGGTTTCTTTCATGTCAGCGGGATCATTGGCCTATCTTCAAAGAATTTCTAGCAAACTCTTGTTTGTCCCTGTTACAACAAGATCCTACGAGCAATATCGAAGAGTTCTCCTACCTAATACCTTACAAAAGTATGCAGTTACAAGTAATGGAGCAAATATTTTGTACGAGGGGATGCCGCTCGTAGATTGGAAGAACAAAATATCCAAAGACATAACAAATTCCTCCATGCATTTAGGGGAAATAATCGAACAAATGAAAGATAATTTTTACATTCCCGGTGAGATGAGAACAGTGGAGCAGCTTTTTGTGTATTATTATTTATCTGATCGAATCTCCTCTCAATTGGTGCAAGAGATTGCTTGCTTTCTAGCAGAGAAAGGTTGGAGGGTGTCCTATCAAGGAAATAAGTTCTACCTGATGCCTCTATCCATTTCGAAGGGGGAGGCCGTTCGATTCATTCAAGAGAGGGAGGGAATATCGACTCTGATCGGAGCTGGTGATTCAAGCTTTGATGATGATTTTCTAAGGATTTGCCAGTACCCATTCGTCCTTGGTCATGGAGAGTTGGCTCAAAAACCATTAAAGGAGCATTATCAGGTTATTAAGGAGGAGGGTGTAAAAGGGGGAGAAATGCTTCTAAATTCAATATTGAAGCTAATCGAGAAAATACAATTAGCATCTACTCCTTGAGACACTCTTTCCTCCCCGAGCTTAAACTTTTGAATATACCTGACCACAGGAACCCGAAACCAATAAACATAAGGGTTGCAAAAGCGAAGGAATTGTGTAATGGGTAGAGCATGTATGAAAAAATAAGGGACAAGAAGAAAAGGTCTAAATAGATGAAGACAGGAGAGAACAAAATATCTTCAACTATGGCCATATCCTCCTGCGGAATCCTTGCTGCTTTCATACGATATAGCATCCGCATTGCTTTCACCCTTCCATGAGAAGTATTTCAATTGACTACGATTCAACTGTCCTATAGCATATGCGGCTTCTGGAGAATAGGTGACGTATGGATATTGTCCTTTCAAAAGAAAAGATAATGAAACCTTTTTCACTTTTTCTCGTAAAAGAAATATCGGCATCCTTAGAAAAAGAGATATTCCTATGATATGATGGAAATAGAATTTACTTAAATATATGAAAATGAATAGTTTAGCGTTGAAAAAGGGAAGGGATTTTATGAACCCATCTTATCATTCTTTAATTTCACATATTTTACCATTATCATTAGAGACCTGGTTTCAGATGCTAAACAAACCTACCAAGGAGAGACCTCAATATCAACTTGAAAATGGTACCCTACATATTGGTCAGGTAGTTGCTCGCTTTTTAGGGATTTCAATTGATGAGGATGAATATTATAACCAATTATTTGATTATATACACGGAGAAAATCGTGTATTTACCCTTTTGAGCCAGGATAGCCTTGATAAGAGAATTGAGAACCAGCATTTCCAATCCATTCAAAAGGTGCTGAATATCAATCAAGAACAGAACCTGTCGATTAATCGCTTTGTTGCTTTTTTAGATGGTGAACAGCTCGTTTTGAAATCCTCGATTCCGGCTCTCCACCGTAAGTTAAGGGAAGCTATGATCGATACGATCAAGCTTTTTTCGGAAAAAGAGCCTCAAGGATTAAAAAGCCAGGAGTTGAGACGGGTTCTCGTTGATATTGTAAAATGGTCCTTTAATCATCTCGAGCCAGAGCTCGATTCCCTTGAAATTGAACGCGGCCTCCCAAAGTTTCTGTGGTACGGAAATTTTAAGAAGAGTAATTTTTATTTTATCTATTATCTCTTAAAAATTGGGTGTGATCTCGTTGTATTCAGTCCAAACGGCCAAGATATTCTGTCAGAATACGACCCGGATTGTAATCTCACATTCGTTCATTCTTATCCAGAATTGAAGGAGCCTGAACCGTTTCCTTTAGAGAAGAGAAGCAGAAAGTCTACGGTGGCTTACCGGGCCTCAAGGGAAATTGAAACGATTCTAAATCATGAAGGCTCAGGGCTCTACAAGCCATGGCAGCTGAGGGATTATACCCCAAGTTCCATCACCTTGAAAACAACCTATGACGAGCTCTTTCTTATTGCGAAGGAAATCGCCATGATCCGTCCAGATTTTGAGGTTCAAAATGGGGTTGTCAAGATACCTACGGTTTTTGCGAAGATTCAAGGGGTCAGCCGCAATCGTAAGGAATACTGGGATCGCCTGCATGCCATTTCTGAAAGTGAGGATAGCTTGCTCATTAAGCAATTCCCATTTTCTAGCTCTGTCAATAATGATTTTCGGTTTCATTATCGAGATGCTCTTGGTAGAGATGGATTATTAGTGCCAGAGAAGATGCTTGTAAGCAACTATTGGAGGTATGCCCACCTGCCTACAGGATTGCAAAAAGGGATTGCGGGCGCCATAAGAAATATTTGCGCAAGGCCGGCACTGAAACCAATTTATAATGAATCAGAGGATAAAATCAAAGTATATTTATTTACCCAAGGCATGCAGATTCCTCTAAATATACTGAAGCTTCTGCAACGCTTTGATTACTCTCAAGCGGTTCCAAAGCTTGTCCTCTATAATAATGAACTTAATGGAACGATGCAGACTTATGCGCGTAACCAAAAAGCTGGTGCTTATATTTGGGCGGATATTGATGCTTGGATTAAAAATGATTTAACATGGAAAACGATTAAACCTTATGAAGATAATTTAGAAATTGTTAAAGGTGTTAAAGTGCTGAATTTCCGTAGTGGTCATGCATGGGGCATGATTGGATTAGAAGTAGAAACTCAGGAACTCGGTACACTGATATTGGCTTCAGATGCTATTTACACAGCTGAAAGTATGGGAGACATTTTAAAGCCACCTGGTATTTTATATGATTCAATTGGTTGGGCAAGATCTGTTGAAAAGATTAAAAGACTCGCTAAAGAGAAAAACGTACAAATTTGG
>DLCS01000135.1:0-10484 GCA_002480735.1 Bacillaceae bacterium UBA7792
ATCCTGTCTTCCCGACCATTAATAAGATGGGGCCTTAGCTCAGCTGGGAGAGCGCCTGCTTTGCACGCAGGAGGTCAGCGGTTCGATCCCGCTAGGCTCCACCATTTTTTCGAATAATTGTATATGGCGGTGTAGCTCAGCTGGCTAGAGCGTACGGTTCATACCCGTAAGGTCGGGGGTTCGATCCCCTCCGCCGCTACCAAATCCAATAAAATATTGGACCTTTAGCTCAGCTGGTTAGAGCAGACGGCTCATAACCGTCCGGTCGTAGGTTCGAGTCCTACAAGGTCCACCAGAGTTTTTTGTGGAAAACAATAATTTTCTATAATACGGAGGAATACCCAAGTCCGGCTGAAGGGATCGGTCTTGAAAACCGACAGGCGGGTCAAACCGCGCAGGGGTTCGAATCCCCTTTCCTCCTCCATTAAGTTTTTTAAATATTATTATCGCGGGGTGGAGCAACGAGCGTTACTTCATCGAATAAGCTACGAGTTGTACTGACCGAGCTGCTACTTGCTTACGCTTTCTAAGGTCAGGACAGTCTAACGTATGCTTAGCGCGCATAGATCACAAAACTTTTATATTATTATCGCGGGGTGGAGCAGTCTGGTAGCTCGTCGGGCTCATAACCCGAAGGTCGCAGGTTCAAATCCTGTCCCCGCAATCAAGGAAGTTTATATTTCCTTTCATTAGTTTCATCTTGGTCCGGTAGTTCAGTTGGTTAGAATGCCTGCCTGTCACGCAGGAGGTCGCGGGTTCGAGTCCCGTCCGGACCGCCATTTACATATTTTTTTATGGCTAAGTAGCTCAGTCGGTAGAGCACGATGAATAAGCTTCTGAGAAATAGCATCCAGCGTACTCATCGAGTTGCTTCTTGGGTTATCTTTCTGAGATGAGGACGATGGACGAAGATGTTTTAATAGAGGAATATATACTTTAATGGCTCAGTAGCTCAGTCGGTAGAGCAATGGACTGAAAATCCATGTGTCGGCGGTTCGATTCCGTCCTGAGCCATCATTTTTGCGGGTGTAGTTTAATGGTAAAACCACAGCCTTCCAAGCTGTTGTCGTGGGTTCGATTCCCATCACCCGCTCCAATGTGATATGGGCCTATAGCTCAGCTGGTTAGAGCGCACGCCTGATAAGCGTGAGGTCGATGGTTCAAGTCCATTTAGGCCCACCATGAATAAATTTTTCCGCGGTAGCTCAGTGGTAGAGCAACGAGCGAAGCATCATGATTTTGCTGCGAGTTGTACTCATCGAGCTGCTACTTGAATTAGCCTCCCGAGATGAGGACAATCTAAGGAATACTAGGGAGTATAGATAATTAATGTTATTCCGCGGTAGCTCAGTGGTAGAGCAATCGGCTGTTAACCGATCGGTCGTAGGTTCGAATCCTACCCGCGGAGCCATATGGAGAAGTACTCAAGTGGCTGAAGAGGCGCCCCTGCTAAGGGTGTAGGTCGGGTAACCGGCGCGAGGGTTCAAATCCCTCCTTCTCCGCCATATTGGCCCCTTGGTCAAGCGGTTAAGACACCGCCCTTTCACGGCGGTAACACGGGTTCGAATCCCGTAGGGGTCATAAAAAAGGCTGTCGACAATATGTGTCGGCAGCCTTTTTTATGCTTTTTAAAGGATTATTAAATCAAATGCAGAAATAGATATAGATGATTAGGAACTTGTCCATAAAGATTATGTTATAGCTTTATCATTTCTTGTGAAGAATGTACAATGATATATTTTGAAGCTGGTAAAATGGGGTGGTAGTATATGTACGAGCAGAAGACAAAGGAAACCGATAATAGTGTTGTGGAGTTCATCGAATCAGTAGAAAGTCCAAAGAAAAAAGAAGATGCCTACAAGTTATTAGAAATTTTTTCGGAAGTAACGGGCTATGAGGCAAAAATGTGGGGGCCTAGTATTATTGGATTTGGTTCCTATCATTACAAGTATGCTTCCGGTCATGAGGGCGATGCACCGTTAGTTGGCTTTTCACCAAGGAAGGCCAAAATTAGTTTATATTTTGCAACTGGAGATAATCAAAGAGATGAGATATTGCAGAGGTTTGGAAAATACACAAGTGGCAAAGCATGTGTCTACATAAATAAGCTAGCTGATATCAACATAGATGTACTGAAGGAATTAATCGAACAATCGGTTCATTTCTTGAAAACAAAATATCCAAATTAAGAAAAGCTTCTGGGGAAGTTTCCTAAACGGGTTCTCTGGAAGGGTATAAAATAAGTAAATCGCATACAAAATCGCACACTTACTCGCATTGTTATTCATTGTGGATTTTTGTGAAGGTATGATATTCATAGGCGGAGAATTTCCGATTAATGCATAAGAGAGAGGCTTAAGAAGCAGATATAAGCGGAAAAATTCCGATTAACCGCTCTAAATAGGTCAAAATCCAAAGGTTTGGATAAGGTAAACGGAAAACCTCCCCTTATTTTTAGGGAAATATGGATATTTTCCGATATAAACGGAATTTTTCTGTTTATTTTTCAAACACGGTAAACAGTTGATAAATAACGAAAAAAAACTGCGATTTTTAATATAAAATCGCAGTTTTTTCTTTGCTAATTTATTGTGAATTCATATGTTATTTCTGCCCAGAAGAGAACGCTTGGGGAGTTTCCCCAGAAGCTTTTTTAAATGAAGTAGTCTAAAAATAATCCGATTGATAATAGAAATCCAAATATCGTGTTCGTTTGTGCTGTTGCCTTCATCGCAGGCATCATTTGGATCGGTATCGTTTTGCCGATAAAGCCTTTGGTTGCTTGGATAGCTTTCGGTGCACTGAGTACGACAATGGCCATCCATGCGGATGAATAGCTCATCATCATTAAGACAAATACCCATATATATGAAACAGTGAACATACTAGCTAATAAGTAAATGGCCTTTTTTCGACCTAATAAAATAGCTAAGGTTTTTCGTCCGAACTCTTTATCACCGTCGAGATCACGAATATTGTTTGAAAGCAAAATAGCTCCGACAAGTATGAAGATTGGAACCGATACTAAAATGCTTGTTACCGTGATCGTTCCAGCTTGAATATAGAAGCTAATTAGAATGATGCCCATTCCCATGAAAAAGCCGGCAAAAATTTCACCAAATGGCGTATAGGCAATTGGCAGTGGACCACCGGTGTAGAGATAGCCAATAATCATGCAAAATAACCCGATGGCAGCAAGCCACCATGAGGTATTCATACAAATATAAACACCGATTAAGATTGAAACACCATATAAACCTAAGGCAATTTGCATGATCGTTTTTGGTTTTACACCATCTCTTACGATGGTACCTCCAATTCCTACTGACTCCTCATTATCCAAGCCCCGTTTATAGTCATAGTATTCATTAAACATGTTTGTAGCGGCCTGGATGAGTAGACTGGCAACTAGCATGGCAAAGAATAGCCCTAGATTAATCTTTGTCTCGTGAATGGCTAAAGCAGTTCCTAATAGGACCGGAACAAAAGCAGCTGTTAGTGTATGAGGCCTTGTCAGCTTCCACCAGACCTTCCAGCCTTTGTTGGGAGTAACAGGATTATAACTAGTTTTCGTTTCTGTTTGCATCTTTTCTCCCCCTAAAAAAAGCATGATATCTATATAAATAACTATATTATCAATCCAATATTGATAACATCCAAATTCAAGTTTAGGCAAACTGACAGAGAGTGTCAATGTCTTTTTACAGTTATTCGAGGATGGAATTGCCATGGAGGTGTAATAGGACCTGAATAGCCAATGAAGCAGTATTATATAATAATAAGGAAAAAACTAGGTCGATTTTGTAGCTTTCATTGACATTTCATGAGGTTGAGGTGTATTTTAAAATAGGTTTGAAATCTAGATAAACCGAGCAAAGACTGGTATGATTTTTATGGTGGCAATTTAGAATTTATATACACATTGCTTTATTTGAATAGAGCCTTTTTTAATTGGAGGGGATTTTTTGGTAACGTTGCTAAATACGGAGCTAAAAATAGGAATTGAGCAGGCATTAGGACGAGCAAAAACAAGCTTAGTTCCCGTATTAGTAAGTGAAGTTCAAAAAGTCGATCATATAGAGCCTCTTTCCTTTTTTGCGGCAGGAATAGAAAAGTATATGGGGGAACGATTCTTTTGGAAGGATCCTACTGAGGAGACGGTCCTAGTAGGAATGGGGACATGCAAACAGATTCAATCGATTAATGGAAACGAGCGTTTTACTGAAACACAAATGGAATGGAATCGCTTAATCAGTGAAGCCATTATCCTGAAAGAGCAGGAGAAAATGGGGACGGGGCCGATCATGTTTGGAGGTTTTTCTTTTGACCCCCTAAAAGAAAAGACAAGCCTCTGGTCAAAATACCCAGATGCATTGTTTCATGTGCCTAAATATTTGCTTTCGATCATTGAAGGGCAAGCTTATTTGACAACGAACATCATTTGTACCCAACATGAT
Organism: Bacillaceae bacterium UBA7792; assembly: GCA_002480735.1. Classification (GTDB taxonomy): domain Bacteria; phylum Bacillota; class Bacilli; order Bacillales; family Cytobacillaceae; genus Robertmurraya; species Robertmurraya andreesenii. Next base: position 4,458 of record DLCS01000135.1, read on the forward strand.
CAGCTATCCATCGTTGATCAGGTTCTTGAGGAGCGTCACTCATTATTATCACTAGCATCTCTAGTGAAACCATTTGCAAAATCAAGGCTTATAGAAGAAAAGGAAGTTGTCCATCCTAGTGAATGGAAAAACTCCGTTCGAAATCTTGTTAAGGAATTAAAAAATGGCCAGCTAAAAAAGGTTGTGCTAGCAAGAGAGCTTAGATTGATTTTTCATGATGAGGTTTCGATAGAAGGTGTTCTTAACAAACTGCTTGAGGAACAAAAAGGTAGCTTTATCTTTGCCTTTGAATCAAATGGGGATTGTTTCTTAGGGGCTTCCCCAGAACGATTGGTTAAGAAAGAAGGCAACCAACTGTTTTCTACATGCCTTGCTGGTTCTATAGCGAGAGGCAAAACAGAGGATGAGGATGCAAAGCTCGGTCAAATTCTATTAAATGATCAAAAGAATTTAATTGAGCATCATTATGTGGTGGAAATGATAAAAGAGGCGATGGAGCAGGAATGTCTCGAAGTGCGTCTACCGGAACAACCAACTTTATTGAAGACGAGAGATATTCAGCATTTGTACACTCCTGTGGTGGGAATTGCGAATCCAGATTGTTCCCTTTTACTGGTTGTAAATTCCCTTCATCCAACTCCAGCGCTAGGTGGTCTGCCTCAAAAGGCGTCAGTTGAGAAAATACGGGAAATTGAAGCGTTGGATCGTGGATTATATGCTGCTCCGATTGGTTGGTTAGATTACGCTGGCAATGGAGAATTTGCGGTAGCGATTCGTTCAGCGCTCATTCAAAAAAATGAAGCATCCCTTTTTGCAGGATGTGGCATCGTTCAGGATTCTGATGCAGATAGCGAGTATGTCGAAACAAAGATTAAGTTTCGCCCCATGCTTTCGGCACTTGGAGGTTTTTAATAAAATGAGTAATCAAGAAGCGTTAACTTCTTATATCGCAGCTTTTGTTTCAGAGCTTGTGCACACAGGAATTAGGGATGTCGTTGTAAGTCCAGGCTCGCGTTCAACACCCATGGCGATGGTAATGGCAGAGCACCCGGATTTACGTGTGCATATCAATGTGGATGAGCGATCTGCCGCCTTTTTTGGATTAGGAATGGCAAAAGCATCGGGACAGCCGGTAGCGATTCTTTGTACATCTGGAACAGCAGCAGCTAATTACTTTCCTACCATTGTAGAGGCGCATTATTCTAGGGTACCACTGGTGGTTCTGACGGCGGACCGCCCTCATGAATTAAGGGATGTTGGTGCACCACAAGCGATCGACCAAATTCATTTATATGGTCATCATGTAAAGTGGTTTGTGGAGATGGCCCTTCCTGAGGAAACAGAGGAACAGCAGCGCTATGTTCGAACCGTCTGTGCAAGGGCAGCAACAACCGCCCTTGCAGCCCCAGCAGGGCCCGTTCATCTCAATTTCCCATTTCGAGAGCCGTTGGTTCCAAATCTTGATCGAGAAGGCTTATTTCAGGTGTCTGAACGGGAGAATGGCTATGTCATGATTGACCGTGGCATCCCTACATTAGCATCCCAGCAGTTAGAAAGAATCGGGAATCATTTAAGCAATTACTCAAGAGGGATAATTGTATGTGGTTCTATCGAGCAGGACGGGTTCATAGAGGCTGTCACTACCTTAGCGAATCATTTAAAGTTTCCGATCATAGCTGATCCATTGTCCCAGCTAAGAAGTGGGACTCATGATGGGACTAATATTATTGATACATATGATACATTTTTAAGAAATGAAGATGCAAAAGATGCATTAAAGCCCGATGTGATTATTCGATTTGGAGCAATGCCTGTTTCCAAAGCCTTGACGATTTTCTTAAAGGAAAATAAACAGGCGGACCAATGGGTCATTGACAGTGGGAGCGGTTGGCGAGACCCATCACTTTTATCCTCATTAATGCTCTATTGTGGTGAAAAGGAATTTTGCCAATCTATCTTGGAATATGTGGAGAAGAAATCCGAGGATGACTATTTAATCAAATGGAGAGAATTGAATTCTTTTACAAAGACTTGCTTGAAGAAAATCCGCGATGTCAATCAATTAAGTGAAGGGAAGCTCTTTCATATGCTTCCTGACATCCTTCCGGAAGGTGCGACTGTATTTGTTGGTAATAGCATGCCGATAAGGGATTTAGATACTTTTTTCCATTTTAATCATAACTCAATTAGAATCATGGCCAATCGCGGTGCAAATGGCATCGATGGGACCATATCGACAGCATTAGGTGCTTCCACCGTGCTTCAACCTCTTTATTTAATTGTGGGAGACTTGACCTTTTTCCATGATTTAAACGGACTTATGGCTGCCAAGCTCTATGATTTAAATATAAAAATTATTGTCATAAACAATAACGGTGGGGGGATTTTTTCCTTCCTTCCTCAGGCGGGGTATCCAAAGAATTTCGAAAAACTATTTGGTACGCCATTAGATCTTCAGTTTGAGCATGCCATCAAGATGTATAATGGTTCTTATGACCTCATTACAGATTGGGAGCATTTTACTTCCTCTTTTCAGCAAAATATGGAGAATGTTGGCTTATCAGTGATGGAAATTACGACAATTCGTGACATAAACCTCAAAGAGCATCGAGATTTGTGGAATTATGTTTCCCAGGAAATAAGTCGACTTTTGAAGGGTGACAGGGCATGAGACATGTAATAGACGGCATTCGCTATAATGTGGATACGTATGGCGACGGGTTTCCCGTGATTTTGCTACATGGATTTACAGGGAATATGTCGATGTGGCAGCCTTTTTATGAAAAATGGGGAAAACACTCAAAGCTGATCGCTGTCGATATTATTGGACATGGGAAAACAGAGATGACGGATCAGAAAGAAAGATATAGAATGCTGTCTGTCGTGGATGATATTTTTCTAATCATGGAGAAATTGAAAATCCAAAAAGCGGACTTTGTCGGATATTCAATGGGAGGAAGGCTTGCTTTATCCTTTGCCGCCAAATATCCAACGAAGGTTCGAAAGCTTGTGCTAGAAAGTGCTTCACCTGGATTAGCCTCTGTAGAAGAAAGAAAAGAGAGAATGAAGCAGGATGAGAAGCTAGCTGATTTTATTGAGGAAAAGGGCATAGAGGAGTTTGTCGATTATTGGGAAAACATCTCCTTATTTGAAAGTCAAAAACGCCTTCCTTCAGAGGTTCAAAAGAGTCAAAGGGAACAGCGACTTCAAAATTCTGCGAAGGGCTTGGCGAATAGTTTAAGAGGAATGGGGACTGGAGTGCAACCCTCCTGGTGGGGAGAGCTAGAGAATGTTAAAATAAGTACACTTTTAATCACTGGTTCCTTAGATACGAAATTTTGTCTGATTGCTGAAAAAATGCAGGAACGACTCGAAAATTCCCAGTGGGTGAATGTCGAAGGCTCTGGCCATGCAATTCATGTGGAGAATTGTGAAAAATTTGGTACAATAATAAGTGGGTTTCTGTCGAAAACATAAAAAGGCAAAACTTGACTGCTCCCATGTTTGGAGCTAAATAAATGATTGGAGGTTGCTTTATGTCAGTAGAGTGGGTTGCAGGACGCCAGTATGAAGAAATTATTTATGAAACATACAATGGGATTGCGAAAATTACAATCAATCGTCCACATGTACATAATGCATTTACACCAAGAACGGTCATGGAACTAATTGATGCTTTCGCATATGCACGTGATGATTCCAATGTCGGTGTTATTATCTTAACTGGAGCGGGTGACAAAGCATTCTGTTCTGGTGGGGATCAATCTGTTCGCGGTCACGGAGGTTATGTCGGTGAGGACCAAATTCCTCGCTTAAATGTATTGGACCTTCAACGCCTAATCCGCGTCATTCCGAAACCAGTCATTGCGATGGTAAAGGGCTATGCTATAGGGGGAGGGCATGTTCTTCATATCGTTTGTGATTTGACGATTGCGGCAGATAATGCGGTATTTGGTCAAACTGGACCAAAGGTCGGCTCCTTTGATGCAGGCTATGGTTCTGGTTATTTAGCGAGAATTGTCGGCCATAAGAAAGCTCGCGAAATTTGGTACCTCTGTCGACAATATAATGCTCAGGAAGCTCTCGATATGGGATTGGTCAATACCGTTGTCCCACTTGAGAAGGTAGAAGAAGAAACCATTCAATGGTGTGAGGAAATTCTTGAGAAGAGTCCAACTGCTCTTCGCTTCCTAAAAGCTGCGATGAATGCGGATACGGATGGTTTAGCTGGAATTCAGCAATTTGCAGGAGATGCTACATTGCTTTACTATACGACAGAAGAGGCGAAGGAAGGTCGTGATGCTTTCAAAGAGAAGCGCAAGCCAGACTTCGGTCAATTCCCTCGTTTCCCTTAATTAAAGAAACCTTCAAACAGCTTGATCTCTGTATCAAGCTGTTTGGTTTTTGAGGAATAGGCTATGCTGAACTTTGTTGATGGCTGTTTTTCCAAAGGTGTGATTAAAGCTAAAATTCACACCGAACATAAACATATCCAGTGAAATAAAAGGTGGTGAAGCATGGTGACTGAAACCATTCCGAATCCATTGCTTAAGAGGGCTTTTTTAACCCCAAATCGACCGATGATTCGTTTTAAAGATCGGGATTATAGCTTTAAGGAGGTATATGAGCGATCCCTGAAGATAGCGGGTCACCTACAATCTCAAGGTGTAAAAAAAGGGGATTATGTGGCAGTTCTTTTGCGAAATCATGTAGATTCTGCCGTGGTTCTATTGTCCCTTCAGTTGATTGGGGGGATAGCAGTGATCCTGAATAATCGTTTGACTGCAGAAGAACTATCATGGCAAATTGACGACTCGAAATCGATCCTTTTTATAACGGAAGAGGGGTTTAGAGACAAGCTAGCAAGGCTACAACTTGAGATTCCATGGCTATGGAGGGAGACCATCGATACATCCAGTTCTATCTCTCCTACTGTTCAAGATGAGGTGAACCTAGATGACGTATGCTCGGTGATGTACACCTCTGGGACAACAGGGAAGCCAAAGGGAGTACTGCAAACTTACGGAAATCATTGGTGGAGTGCAACTGGGTCGGCTCTGAATTTAGGGATAAATGAAGATGATTGCTGGTTGTGTACGGTCCCTTTGTTTCATATTAGCGGCTTCTCTATCTTAATGAGAAGCATTATCTATGGGATGAGGGTGGTGCTTCACGAAGGCTTTAATGAAGGACCTGTTCTCGAGACGATTGAAACGGAAAAGGTGACGATCATGTCTGTTGTCACTACCATGCTGTCCCGCCTTGTTGAGGCACTGAATCATCGGACCCTTCCGTCTCGATTTCGTTGTATGCTTTTAGGAGGTGGACCAGCTCCGCTGCCTCTTTTGGAGAAATGTGTCGAGAAAAATATTCCGGTTTTCCAAAGCTATGGGATGACCGAAACCTCTTCGCAAATTGTCACCTTGTCACCTGAGTACAGTATTAGTAAGCTTGGTTCGGCTGGTAAGGCGCTATTCCCATCACAAGTAAAAATTGCAGATGCTAATGGGAAAGAAGTTGAAGCCAACCAATCAGGTGAAATCCATGTCAAGGGTCCCAATGTGACGCCTGGCTATTTGAACAGGGAAGTGGAATCAAGAAAACAATTTGTGGATGGATGGCTCAAAACCGGGGATGTTGGCTATTTAGATGAGGAAGGCTTTCTTTATGTACTCGATCGTCGCTCGGATTTAATCATTTCGGGTGGGGAAAATATTTATCCAGCAGAAATAGAAGGAATCCTCACCTCACATCCAGACATAGAGGATGCAGGAGTGATCGGGGCTGCGGATCATCAGTGGGGGCAAGTACCTGTTGCCTTTGTAAAAATAATAGGCCCAGTCTCTGAAGAAGAAATCATCCGCTATTGTTCGGAAAGGCTCGCAAGGTATAAGCTGCCGAAGAAAATCTACTTTGTGGATAAGCTTCCAAGAAATGCTTCTCGGAAGCTTTTGAGACGAGAGCTTAGGCAAATACTCGATAAGTAAAACCCTCCAAATCGGAGGGTTCGTTATTTTTCTAACGCCG
>DLCS01000135.1:10557-16521 GCA_002480735.1 Bacillaceae bacterium UBA7792
ATTTTTCTAACGCCGTTACTAAAGCCTTTAGATTATCATTCATTATGGAAAAATAGGTTCGTTTATTTTTTATGTCAGCGTCTGTTAAAACAGATAGGTTATGAAGATAGAGCGGCTCTGCCTTTATCTCTTTCCGAACGACTTCTGCTAGCTTGGTGCTGACATTTTGCTCTAAAAATACATAGTTCAAATCGTTTTCCTGTGCCGTTTTAATAATTTGCTTTAGCTCTCTCTGAGTAGGCTCACTTGAGGAGGATAGACCAGAAATACTAAGCTGCTTAATGCCGTAGCGCTTTTCCCAATACCCGTAGGCTGCATGAGAAACAATAATTTCCTTATGCTTAGCGTTTTTCACTAGAGCCTCAAACCTTGTGTTCAAGTCATCCAAATCGGACGCCAATTGCTCATAGTTTTTCTCGAATTCTTCCTTATGGGCTGGTAATTGCTTGCTCAATTCGTTTTTGATTGCTTCTGCAAGCTCTTTTGCATAAACGGGATCGATCCAAACATGCGGGTCAATATCACCATGATGATGGCCGTCATCTTCTGGAGCTTTGTGTTCTTCAAGATGTTTAATGTTCTCTCCTGCGGGAAGAAGAACAACCTCTTCATTTTTTAACGTTTGCTTTGCTTTATCCACAAAGCCTTCCAAACCTAGACCGACATATATAAATAGATCGGAATCGGCTAGCTTCATCATATCCTTTTGTGAAGGCTCAAACGTATGCTCGTCAGAACCTGGAGGATAAATCGTTTGAACTTTGACGAATTCTTTTCCGATTTCCTCAGTAAAATATTGAAGTGGATAGACGGTTGTATAAACGTCAAGTATTCCGTCCTCAGCAATCTTCTTTTTATTTTCTTCCGCTTTACAGCCTGCAAGTGTGAAGATAATCAGGACTAAAAAGAGGGGGACTATTTTTTTCATGCTTTTCTCCTCTCAATATAAAACAAAATAGTTATAATCCGTAATGATTACGATTTACTTTAGTATCTTATAATAATTGTGTTATAATTGCAAGATAAAAAATTGTCTAGTTTTGTAGTGGCTTTAATGGAATAGTGCCATTATTATTATGCGTATGAATACCTGAAAAATGATTAGAAAGGGGAAGATTTATGAGATTGCTTGAAGAGATTTTAGAGTATAACGAAGAGTTTGTAAGTGAGAAAAAATACGAACAGTATGCGACAACGAAATTTCCGAATAAAAGAATGGTTATTTTAACCTGTATGGACACTAGATTGCTCGAACTATTGCCGAAGGCCTTAAATGTCGGCAATGGGGATGTTAAGCTTGTGAAAAATGCAGGTGCACTCGTATCCCACCCTTTTGGAAGTATTATGAGAAGCCTGCTGGTCGCTGTGTACCAGCTTAATGCAGATGAAATTTTGGTGATTGGACATCATGATTGCGGGATGTCAGGCATGAAGGCAGATAAGATGATCGCCCAAATGAAGGAACGGGGAATTAAGGAAGAAACACTGGAAATGCTGACCTACTCAGGCATGGATGTTGAAAAATGGCTGGAAGGATTCAATGATGTAACTGAAAGCGTTCAGCACAGTGTCGAGATGATTCGTAAGCATCCTCTTTTACCAAAGGATATTCCGGTTCATGGTCTTGTCATTGATCCGGAAACAGGAAAGCTTGATCTCGTATCCAATGGGTATGGGGAGACTAGGATTTAGTTTCTTTTTTCTCTGGCACTAGATCTACTCCACCTGGATGAAATGGGTGACATTTTAAAATGCGCTTAATGGTGAGCCATCCTCCTTTGATCGGTCCAAATCTGCGAATAGCCTCTAAGCCATAATGGGAGCAGGTTGGATAGAATCGGCAGGTGGGTGGCTTTAGTGGGGAGATTACAATTTGGTAAAAACGAATCAGCCCGATCATGATTTTTTTTATCATAAGTTCTCATCCTTTGAAAAATAAGATTTCTTCAAAAAGATATCATACCTATGGTATATTAGTCTATGAATGAGACTTCGGAACAAATGTAAGGTATCCTCGGGAGGGAAGAGAAATGCCATCAGTAGAGAGCTTTGAATTGGACCATAATGCAGTAAAGGCACCCTATGTCAGACATTGTGGTGTTCATCATGTAGGATCAGACGGTGTCGTTAATAAGTATGATATACGTTTTTGCCAGCCGAACAAGCAGGCGATGAAGCCAGATTCTATTCATACATTAGAGCATTTGCTCGCTTTTAATATTCGTGAGCATGCGCTAAAATATGATCATTTTGATATTATCGATATTTCCCCAATGGGTTGTCAGACAGGCTATTATTTAGTGGTTAGTGGCGAACCGACGGTGGAAGAAATCATCGATTTATTAGATGCGACGATGAAGGCAGCTGTTGAAATAGAAGAAATTCCAGCAGCGAATGAGAAGCAATGTGGCCAGGCCAAGCTTCATGATTTAGAAGGAGCAAAGAAATTAATGCGATATTGGCTCGGGCACTCAAAAGAAGAATTGAAGCAAGTGTTTGCATAAAAAAATCGGCGATTTGTCGCCGATTTTTTTTATGGTTTGAGAAAAGAGCTTTTATAATAGGGGACTGAGGAGCCTTGAAATAGACTCCTTAAATCGAATATAGAGAGAACGATGGTGATACTTTTCACTTGTCATCTCCCAAGATAGTTCCATATCCTTCATGAAGCTTTCGGAAAGTTCATGGGCGATTTCTTCATGATAGATAAATGCATTAACTTCAAAGTTAAGACGGAAGCTTCGAACATCGATATTGGCGGTTCCGACCGAGGAAACCTCCTTGTCTACGATGATCGTCTTGGCATGGATAAAGCCATTATCATAAATAAAAATCTTCGCTCCTGCCTTGATCATTTCGCCTACATAGGACATCGTTGCCCAATAGACAAACATATGATCCGGCTTATTTGGAATCATGATTCGGACATCTACTCCAGATAAGGAAGCAATCCTTAGCGCATCTAGAAGACTTGCGTCGGGGATAAAATAAGGAGTCTGAATCCAAATCGATTTTTTGGCAGAGGTGATCATTTTAATATAGCCATATTTAATCTGCTCCCATTCAGAATCTGGCCCAGAGTTAACGATTTGGATCCCTACTTGCCCAGCGGAAACATCTTTAGGAAAAAGATTTTGTGCATAGTGAATATCATGGCGATGGGACGCTTGATTCCAGTCCAATATAAAACGGGTTTGGATGGCGTAGACGGCACTTCCTTTTATCCGCAAATGGGTATCTCGCCAATAGCCGAATTTTGGATTTTTTCCTAAATACTCGTCTCCGACATTAAAACCACCTACATAGCCAATTTTTCCATCGATAATCGCGAGCTTACGATGGTTTCGGTAATTGATTCGAAAATTAATAATATGTAGTTTTGATGGAAAAAAAGCTTCAACCTCTCCGCCGGCATGGCGTAGCTCCTTAAAAAAGCTACGTGTCATCCCTCTAGACCCAAGATCATCATAGAGAACCCGAACCTTGACGCCTTCCTTCGCTTTCTTGATTAGGGCCGCAAGTAGTTTTTTGCTAATATCATCTTTTTTGAAAATGTAGTATTGCAAATGGATATGATCTTTGGCCTTCTCAATATCCCGAAACAGGGATTGAAATTTCTTTTTTCCGTCTGTAAAGAGATCGACCTGATTATCCTGGGTGAGGACGGCATCATTATTGCTGAGATGTAAGAAAATAAGATCATGATATTTTTTTTCAATGCTGTTTCGGTATGGAAAGTTTCCGGTACAGATTTCCATGAGCTGATTGGATATGAACTGTGCAATTCCGACTTTTTTCTGATCCTCCCATTGAAACATTTTGGAGTGCGTTAAGCTTCTTCCGAAGAACAGGTACATGAAGAAGCCAAAGCCCGGAATAAAAAAGAGAACCAAGATCCAAGCCCATGTGGCGCCAGCATCTTTCCTTTCCAGAAAAACGACAATCATTGCTAAAAACATATTTAAAATAAAAATGACGCCAATGATTATTGAAGTAAAGCTCATTATTTCTTCCTCGCATACGTTCTATATTTAGGTGTGTAAATCTCTGTCATTATCTAAATGAGGAGTCTTTTCTAATGGATCAACGGAATGCTTGTACGAGTATGCTTTGCTCGTTACTACCGCAGAAAGGATGATGACCGCGAAACAAATAATAATACAAATAATGAGAACTACTAACACAACATATCCCTCCCATATTTCATTTAAGGCAATCATAGCTATTCTAACATGAAAGTGCACTTTATTTGTGAAAACTTGTTTTTTATCTGCAAAATTGGGAAATCTATGCTGAGGAGGTTGATATCATGTCAAATGCAGTAGTAAAAAACTTAAATAAACAAGTAGCCAATTGGACGGTGCTTTTTGTTAAGCTTCATAACTTTCATTGGTTTATTAAAGGGCACCATTTTTTTGCCTTACATGAGAAATTTGAGGAGCTCTATGATGAGGCAAACGAATATATTGATGAGCTCGCTGAACGAGTCCTTGCTCTTGGGGGGAAGCCAATTGGTACGATGGCTGAATGTCTCCAGCTTGCATCCATAAAGGAAGCAACTGGTCAGGAAGCTGATGAAACAGCTATGGTGAAGAGTGTTGTGGAGGATTTTGAAATCTTATCCCGTGAATTGCAGGTAGGAATCAAGGAAGCAGAAGAGGCAGGCGACGATGGCACAGCTGATATGTTTATCGGGATCAAGAAGAGTCTAACCAAGCATCTATGGATGTTCCGTGCCTTCTTGGGGGAATAAAACAGCTAACAAAAAGCTGGCTAATGAATCAGCCAGCTTTTGCATGTATTATGGAGAAGAGATATGTGACTGTCCACCTGATGAGGACAAATTTAGGGGTTTGTCCACCGACGGTACCTGGTACCGAAATGGTACCGATATTAGTGCAGGTGGGCGCGTTGTTGGCCGTAGTCTTTGCTAGCGAATTTGCCCTTTAGTGCTTCCATTAAGTATAGTCCAATTAGATCATAGAGTTCTTGTTTATCGAGTTCTTTGATGATGTTCATCAGGTCATCGTAGGACATTTCCTCAAGCAAGGCAAAGGTCAGCATATCAATATCTTCGTCATCCCCTGTTAGCTTATCCCGATAAAATTCATAGATTTCATCCACCAGCTTCATTGCTTCCACCCCCGTGTTTCTTAATACAATACCCTAATCATAAGCAATTATTCCAATTTTGATAAAAATAAATACAGGACTTCACGTTTAAATGGGTATCCTACAACTAATCATAATGACAAAGGGGGTCATTTTCATGAGTGAAGGAAAAAAGACTTATTATATTTCTGTTGGAACGGGGGAAATATCAAAAAGCAACACCGATTCTGCTTGGAATTTCCGGATTGAGGCGACCGATGATGAAATTGCGATGCTGAGAGAGTATTTTGATCAAAACTATTCAACCGAGTGGGAGAACTTTTTTCGGGCTCATGTTCCATTTTTAGAATACCATCATGATAAGCAAAATGATGCCTATGATGAAACCATGGTCAAAATTTATCAAATGATTTATGACTTAGGAGATCAGGAAGCAAGGAATCATATTGAGTCAATGGGGATTCTACAAGGGGGATCTGAAATATAAAAAGGAATGCCGCTTCCCGAAGAAAGCGGCATTGCCATTCATTTTACTTGATTACATTTCCATTTCGAACGCCGTGTCAACTATTTCCTGAGGAACAGTAATTTCGCCGATTTGATTATAATCCAGATACTCACCACTGATGATTTGCTTTAGACTGATTGTTTCTCCCTCAACTGTAATGTCCATATCCATATTCATGTTCAACTTACTTGGATAGAAGGTCTCTTTATCAATATAAATCTCATATTCGATATTTTTGATATTGAGATCCTGAGAGGCCATGACTTCCTGAGACATTTCCGGAAGGGCTTGTTCAATCGTTTCATTAATGAGGTCATTAAATTTTGTTATTAATCACCCTGTTT
>DLCS01000256.1:0-553 GCA_002480735.1 Bacillaceae bacterium UBA7792
TCTATACACCAGATGAAATTGGCTACATATTACACAATGGGGATGTTAAGACGATTATTTCACTTGATTTGTTGGTGCCACTAGCTGAGAAAATGCAGCATGCCCTTCCTATGGTTGAGAACTATATCATATGTGAAACACCTCAAGGAAAAGAGGCAAATGTGGATGTCAGCCAATTATCTATTTATCCGAAGCTAAAATCGTTTACGGACGTAGTGGCTTCAGGAGATATAAGCTTTGCGGGCCCTGAATTAGATGAGGAAGATGTCGCAATTATTCTTTATACCTCAGGAACTACGGGCAAGCCAAAGGGTGCGATGTTAACCCATAAAAATCTCTATTCCAATGCGAGGGATGTAGGGACTTATCTACGAATGAATGAGGATGACCGTGTCATTACAACTTTGCCGATGTTCCACGTCTTTTGTTTGACGGTTTCGTTGAATGCGCCACTCCTAAAGGGAGCAACGATTCTAATTGATCCGAAATTTAGTCCAAAGGAAATTTTCCGATTAGCAAAAAAATATCAGCCTACGATTTTTGCAGGCGTACC
>DLCS01000256.1:696-1090 GCA_002480735.1 Bacillaceae bacterium UBA7792
CGATTTTTGCAGGCGTACCTACGATGTATAATTTCCTCTATCAATATCCAGATGGCGATCCACAAGACTTGAAGTCTTTAAGACTATGTATTTCTGGTGGGGCTGCCATGCCTGTCGCTCTATTAAAGAGCTTTGAGGAAAAATTTAATGTCATGATTTCAGAGGGCTATGGATTATCGGAGGCTTCTCCTGTGACATGCTTCAACCCACTTGATCGTCCGCGGAAGCCTGGTTCCATTGGACCATCCATTATTCATGTTGAGAATAAGGTTGTCAATGAGCTTGGGGAAGAGGTGCCAGTTGGGGAATCAGGTGAATTAATTGTTCGTGGGCCGAATGTGATGAAGGGCTATTATAAAATGCCTGAAGAGACAGCTGCAACGATTCGCGATGG
>DLCS01000256.1:1231-11103 GCA_002480735.1 Bacillaceae bacterium UBA7792
GCTGCAACGATTCGCGATGGTTGGTTATATACAGGTGATATGGCAAAGATGGATGAGGATGGCTATTTTTATATCGTGGACCGCAAAAAGGACTTAGTCATTGTCGGTGGGTATAATGTCTATCCACGTGAAGTGGAGGAAGTGCTTTATAATCATCCTGACGTCGTGGAGGTTGCGGTCGTCGGTGTTCCAGATCCAAACCAAGGCGAGGCGGTTAGAGCCTATATTGTCAGCAAGAATCCAAGTTTGACGGAGGAAGCGGTCATTGCCTATTGCCGAGAGCATTTAGCTAAGTACAAGGTTCCTTGTTCGGTAGAGTTCTTAGAGGAACTGCCTAAAAACACAACGGGAAAAATCCTGAGAAGAGCATTGAAGGAGCAGGTTGTGAAGAATTAACTGTATAGCTTTTAAATCGGTGGTTCATTTTTATATAGAAAGCAGGCCAACAACATGGCCTGCTTTCTTCCATTATCCGGTTTGTTCCATTGAATCAATGAATTTTCCTCTTTCGATAAAGAGTATTCGGTCCCCTAGCTTTTGCGCCTCTTCAAGATTATGAGTCACAAGGATAATGGGAATATTCCATTTGCTATGCAAGGACAGAAGCTGTTCATGGCATTGCAATCTTGTTGCCTGATCCAAAGCGGAGAAGGGCTCATCAAGCAGGAGAAGCTGAGGCTTTGTAGCAAGGGCACGGGTTAGTGCCACTCGCTGCTTTTCCCCGCCGGAAATTTGCTTTGGATACTTCGAAAGCAAATGCTCAATTCCAAGTTCTTCTATTATAGAGCGTATCGTTTCAGAATGATCAGCACTATGCTTTTTACCGACGCCATAGTAAATGTTTTTCTCCACGGTCATATGAGGGAAGAGGGCATAGTCCTGAAATAAATAACCAACTCTTCTTTTTTGCACAGGCAGTGGCTTTTGCTTTTTCATGAAGAATATCCGTTTATTCAGTTCGATATGTCCATTATCAGGATGACTAAGCCCTGCAATATTGTTCAGTATGGTTGTTTTACCTGAGCCAGAGGGCCCGAATAACACAACAATCTCATCTTTTACTGAGAACTGTACATCTAGATCGAAATGCTGTAGTCTTTTATGAATTGTTACGGATAACATACCAAATCTCCTAAGCTACTTTTTTTCCTCATATTCAAACCTTCTAACATTGTGCTTCGTCCACCAATTCAACCACATAATCGTACTAAAGCCCAGTGCAACGATAATGGCAACCCAGAAGTAGGCCTTTTCCATTTCTCCATTTTCAACCGCAAAATAAATCACCAATGGAATCGTATCCGTTCTTCCTGGAATGTAGCCTGCGAGCATTAATGTGGCGCCAAACTCTCCGAGTGCTCTTGCAAAGGCTAATACAAGTCCCGAAAGTAGCCCAGGCCAAACCAATGGCAGTGTAACGGTTAGAAAGACACGCCATTTGGATGCTCCCATTGTTAGTGCAGCATTTTCCAATCGTTCGTCGATCGTTTTAAAAGCACCTGAGGCACTTTGGTACATTAGGGGAAAGGAAACAATGATAGAGGCGATCACAGCTCCCTTCCAATCAAAAATCAATTGAATGTCATATTTAAGGAGCCATTGCCCAATAAATCCGTTCTTCCCAAATATTAAGAGCAAACCAAAGCCAACGACGGTTGGTGGTAGAACAAGTGGAAGCAAAAAGAGCGCTTCAATGACATTTTTTCCAAAAAACTCACGACGAGAAAGAAAACGGGCAAGAAATACTCCTGTTATGAAAACAAAAATGATACTTAACCCGGCGATCTTTAATGATAAAAATAATGGAGACAGGTTCTCGTTAATCATTCTCCCACCTATTCATTCGGAGGCTTTCTTAATTGACTAAAAATCCCTTGGCTTCTAGAATGCTTTTACCTTCGTCACTGCCTAGGAAATCTAAATAAAGCTGTGCAGCTTCTTGTGCTTTGGAAGTATTGATGGCAGCAGCTGGATAGATAACAGGTGCATGTAAGCTCTTATCGATTTTTGTTAGGATTTTTACATTTTCTGCTCTTTGGGCATCTGTATTAAATACGATACCGATTTCCGCATTTTGTGTTTCCACATGTGTTAATACTTGGTTCACATCACTCATATAAACCATTTTGCTTTCAATCTTGTCCCAAACACCAAGCGTTTGCAAAGCCTCTTTCCCATAGCGTCCAAGTGGTGTAGCTTCTGTATCGCCCATCACAATATTTTTAACGTCAAGTGTGGCAATATCCTCAAGCTTGGCTAGTTCAAGCTCCTTAGATTTTTCTGTGATCACAACAAGCTCATTGCCAGCAAAATCAAAGCGTGAATCTTCAACAATCAATTTGTTCTCTGCTAGAAAATCCATATCCTTCTTACTTGCTGATAGAAAAATATCGGCTGGTGCACCTTGCTGGATTTGCTGGGACAGCTTTCCTGAGCTTCCAAAGTTATAAGTAACCGTGATATTAGGATTTTTTTCGTTGAATTTTGCCTTAATTTCTTCGGCAACATCTGTAAGGCTTGCTGCGGCTGATACGATGATTTCTACCTGTGGTTCATCCTCTTTTTTCTTTTCCTTTTCCTTTTCCTTTGGTTCAGATGAGGTGTCATTGTTACCACTGCAAGCAGTTAACAATAAAGCAACTAAAACGGCAATGATGGCAAACAAGTTATATTTCTTAAACATTCGTTCATTTCTCCTTTTGTTTGTTTGAATTTGTTAGTTGAAATATGTATCCTGCTGTTTTAGCAGATAATTTATCACAGAAGGATTTTTGTGATGGGGAAGGGCGTCCTCCTACCTGTGCAGTAATTGCAGGACAAGAAATGGCACCAAAGTTTTCCTTGAACCATTGATCAAATGCTTTTAGCTTTTTTTCGCGATCGTTTTGCTCTAACCCGAGTGCCAAAGTAGCTGCTGCATAGGCTGAGCATGTGCCTCCCGCAATCCCACCCTTCCAAGCTGATGTCATTTTGATTAGTTCTGGCATATTTTCAATAACCTCACTGTCCATTAATGCCTGGAGGACAGCTTGTGCGCCGTTCAAACCATTTTGGTGATAACTCAAGGCTATCTTCTCTACATCCTTCATTTGCGCTTTGATATGGTCGTTTTCTGGCATGATATCACCCCCTAAAGTTGTTATCAGAAAACTTTGTCCACTCAGAAATTTATAAATGAATTCTTAAGGTTTGTATGTGATAAATGTTATAGTTATGTTTAGTTTTATTAAGTTTTGTTGATAATTTAGAGTTTTGTTCAATAATTAGACAAAATTAGTTATTATAATTATTTTCAAAAAATTAATAATCTTGTGCAAAAACACTTGAAATAATAAGGAAGATAATTATATAATTCTAGTTAAATATTATTTAGTGCATAAAAGCGTAAAAGTAGAGAAGCGAAAGGATAAATGAGGGGGAGCATTATGTTAAAAAAATTGAAAGTAGTGGCTACGGTTGGGTTAATGGGTGCCCTTCTACTTAGTGGCTGTGGTGGAAAAGAAAAAACAGAAGGGACGGGTTCAGGCTCTTCTGGTGGGGGAGAAGCTGAAAAGACATATAAGGTTGGGGTTACGCAAATTGTCGAACACCCTTCTCTTGATGCAGCAACCGCAGGTTTCAAGAAGGCACTAGAGGAATCAGGATTAAAAATTGAGTTTGATGAGCAAAACGCTCAGAACGATTTAAATAATGCACAAACGATCGCGAATAATTTTGTTGGTGACAAAGTCGATCTTATCTTTGCGAACGCTACTCCAAGTGCGCAAAGTGCTTTAAATGCAACGACTGATATTCCAATTATTTTCACTTCAGTAACGGATCCAGTTGGGGCCAAACTCATTGATTCCTTTGAAGCACCAGGCGGAAATGTAACGGGGACAAGCGATATGTTCCCTGATGCGATTGCTAAGACAGTGGACTTCATCGTGAAGGATTTTGGGGCAAAGAAGATCGGTACGATCTATAACACAGGAGAACAAAACTCAACTGTACAGGTGGACCAAATTAAGGAAGCGTTAAAAGGAAAGGATGTAGAGCTAGTAGAGCGTTCTGTTTCCACAACAGCAGATGTAAAGCAGGCAGCTGAGTCTCTCATTGGAGAGGTTGACGTCTTCTATATTATTACCGATAACACAGTAGTGTCCGCTCTCGATACAGTTATTGGGGTCGCAAATGAAAATGACATCCCGCTTTTTGCAGGGGAAACCGATTCAGTTGAAAAGGGAGCCTTTGCAGCTTTTGGAATATCCTATGATGCCATTGGTTATGAAGCAGGTCAAATGGCTATTCAAATCCTAAAGGGAGAGAAGAAACCATCGGAGATTCCTTCAAAATATCCAAGTGAGGTTAAGCTTGTTATCAACAAAAAAGCGGCAGCCGAGATGAACGTGGAACTGAAGGAAGAATGGAATGATATCGCTGAGTTTTTAGAGTAAGGTTTTTAAGGGCTTCTACTACCTGAAGTAGATAGCCCTTAAGCTATTTCTCCACTGAGTTTTTTAAGAAAGGAAGATTTTATGTTTACTGCTATCTTTGGTTCCGTGGAAGCCGGTGCGATGTATGCACTAATGGCTCTCGGAGTATACTTGTCATTTCGCATATTAGATTTTCCTGATTTAACGGTGGATGGGAGCTTCGTTACGGGAGCAGCCGTTGCGGCAGTTCTGATCATCGGAGGAACCAGTCCTATTATCGCAACGATTGCTGCTCTATTTGCGGGATTCCTAGCTGGCTGCATCACAGGGCTGCTTCATACAAAGGGAAAAATAAATCCTCTACTTTCGGGGATCTTAATGATGATTGCCTTGTATTCTATCAATCTTCGAATCATGGGCAAATCCAATCTTTCACTGTTAAATGAAGAAACACTTATTTCACAAATCACAGAGTTCTGGAAGGGATTAGGCATTGATGACGGGATTGCGTCTCTGTTCTCTTCCATCGGTCTTTCTAATTATATTCCAAAAACTTGGGCGATTCTTATCATCATGATCTTACTCGCATTAATCATTAAAGTCCTTATTGATCGTTTCTTAAAAACAGATATTGGTTTAGCGATCCGAGCAACCGGTGATAACGAAACGATGATTCGCAGCTTTTCAGCCAACACAGATACTTTGAAGGTATTGGGACTTGGTATTTCGAATGCGTTAGTTGCATTATCTGGTGCTTTGATTGGCCAGTATAGCGGCTTCAGTGATGTTGGTATGGGAATCGGAATGATCGTCATTGGTCTTGCTTCTGTTATTATCGGGGAAGCGGTCTTCGGTGCAAAAAATATCGTCCGAGCGACATTAGCGGTCATCGGTGGAGCGATTTTATACAGAATTATCGTTTCATTAGCCCTGCGGGTAAAGTTTTTGGAAACGGGCGATATGAAGCTGATTACGGCCTTTATTGTTGTCTGCGCATTAGTGATCCCAAAGGCGATCGATTTTCAAAAGGAAAAGCAAAAGAGGCGAAGACGGTTGCTGGCATCCAGTACAAAAGCAAAAGAGAAGAGTGGTGAGAGCCTTGCTGCAATTAAGACAGATTTATAAGGTTTTTAATGAGGGGACACCCGATGAAAAAATAGCATTAGATCATGTAAGTTTAGTGCTTGAGCCAGGAGACTTCGTGACCGTTATCGGAAGTAATGGGGCGGGGAAATCCACATTGATGAACATGATTTCTGGAAAGCTCGTGCCTGATGTAGGTGAGGTTAAGATTGATGGATCTGATGTTACCAATGTAAAAGAGCATAAGCGTTCAAGGCTGATTGGTCGTGTCTTCCAGGATCCGATGGCCGGAACGGCCCCATCGATGACCATTGAGGAGAACTTAGCTCTTGCCTATGCGAGAACGAGAGCCCGCGGTCTTAGGCTCGGAGTTTCGAAAAAGAAAAGGGAATTTTTTAAGGAAAAGCTCGAGATTCTACACTTAGGTCTTGAGAATCGCTTGCAGGCAAAGGTCGGACTTCTATCTGGAGGGGAACGCCAGGCCTTGTCCCTTTTGATGGCAACCTTTACTGAGCCAAAAATTTTACTTTTGGATGAGCACACAGCAGCACTGGATCCATCAAGAGCAGAGCTCATCACCCGCTTGACGAAGCAAATTGTCGAGGAATATCAACTAACAACTTTAATGGTCACGCATAATATGCAGCAGGCTTTGGAGCTTGGTAATCGATTGATTATGATGGACAAAGGTCAAATTATTTTTGAAGCGAATGAGGAAGAGAAAAAACAGCTCACCGTTGAAAAGCTCCTCGAGGAATTCCAGCGCATTCGTGGAGAGAAAATGGCGAGCGACCGAGCGGTTTTGATATAATAAACTTGGATCTTTTCCTAAATATTGTTATTATTAAGAATAATAATTTGATAAAACGTTGAAGGGTGCTGCTAGGCTTAGGTCTGCAGCACCTTATTGATGGTTGGATGCCCGTGAGGCAAGAAAAAGTCGCCGACTGGGAACCAAATCATTAGAATCGTACCCGTGAGTCAAGCAATAGTCGCTTCATCACAAAAATATTATACATAGAAGAAATTTGGAGGGAGAATGTATGCCGGATATTGCATTACATAAATCAGGAACGGAATTTAGACGCGGCTCTCAAGCAGGTGTTAGCATTGCAATAGGTTATTTTCCCGTTGCACTGACATTTGGTTTGCTCGCGAAAACAACTGGGTTATCCATTGGGGAAACACTCCTAATGAGCTTGGTCGTGTATGCTGGTGCCGCCCAATATATTTCTTTAAGTCTATTAACCTTAGGAACAGGAGCATTTGAAATTGTCCTAACAACCTTTATCGTCAACATTCGTCATTTTCTCATGTCTGCTTCCCTAAATGAAAAAAGTGAACCGGATCATTCACTGACAAAGGCTGCTTATGCATTCGGAATTACAGACGAGACCTTTTCCGTTGCCGCAGTAAAGGAAGGAACGGTTTCAGCTGGCTATATGTTTGGCCTCAACCTAATCGCTTATTTAAGCTGGGGTGTCTTCTCTGGAATTGGTTATGTCGTGGGTGCCAGCCTGCCGCAAACCCTTCAAGAAAGCATGTCCGTTGCCTTGTATGCAATGTTTGTTGGCCTGTTAGTGCCTTCAATGAAAAAAGGGTTAAAGGTAGTATTTTTAGCTTCTTTAGCAGCCGTTTTTAACACCATATTTACGCTGACAAATGTTTTATCTACCGGCTGGGCCATCGTCATCGCAACTTTGCTTTCAGCCGTTATCGTTGAGCTTATTGAGTTGATAAAGGGTAATAGGAGGGGGAATATGCATGACAAGTGAAATGGTTTGGATGATTATTGGAATGGGGGTTGTCACCTATATCCCACGAATGCTCCCCTTTGTTCTATTCCGCGGCAAGGAGCTGCCTGAGTTTTTGCAGGGAATATTAAAAAATGTTCCCTATGCCACATTAGGAGCACTTATTTTCCCAGGTATCTTTTTTATCCAGGAGGATATTTGGTATGGAGTTCTCGGAGCCGCTGCTGCTTTTCTCATCGCTTATCTCGGTGCGAACGTGATTGTTGTCGTCTTAGGTTCCATAGCTGTATTATCCCTATATTCTTTTATTTTTTAGCTGATTTCGATTAGGAATCAGCTAATTATTTTTTGGAATGCTAATAATGGTTCTAATTATTTTTTTTATAACTAAAATGATATTAGATAGGTTGTACATAATACGAGGGGGAGTGGAATGGCTAGAAAAATTGGTTTATACGGAATGATTGCATATTTTCTCTATGCTTTATTCTTTTACTGGTACTTGTTTTATTTTTCAAATACAAGCCTACCCTTTGAGTATGAAGGAACGCAGGCTGATCCAGCTACATTCCTGAATGCCCGTGAGCTCATGCTTAGTGAAGAATATTCGAAAATCAGGAACTTATTATTTTTCTTGAGCACGCCGTTCGAGTGGCTGTTTTATTTGATCATACTGATCACTGGGTTATCTAATGCTTTCAAAAAATGGGCCGGACAATCCTCCAAATATAAAATGGTTCAAACGGCCATTTATACGATTTGGCTATCTTTTTTTGCTTTTGTGGCCACCTTTCCACTTAGCTATATTAGCTATTCGTTATCAAAATCCTACAATATTTCGACGCAATCCTTTCCTTCGTGGATGAAGGATGAATTAATTGATTTCTGGCTGAGCTTTGGGACGATGTTCATTATTGTGACAGTGGTCTATTGGTTGATGAAAAAGAGTAAAAAAAGATGGTGGCTGTATGCATGGGGCCTGTCTGTACCTTTTACATTATTTATTATGTTCTTGCAGCCCGTCGTCATCGACCCGCTTTATAATGACTTTTATCCGTTGAAGGACAAGCAGCTGGAAGCGAAAATTTTAGAACTAGCCAGCAAGGCGAATATCCCTGCCGAGCATGTATTTGAAGTCAATATGGCGGAAAAGACCAATTCCTTAAATGCCTATGTGACTGGTATTGGTTCGAACTCTCGGATTGTTCTTTGGGATACGACTTTAAATCGGCTAAGTGACGATCAGATTCTTTTTATCATGGCACATGAAATGGCTCATTACGTTGAGAAGCATCTCTATATTGGAATTGCCGGATATTTGCTGCTTTCCCTTGTTGGACTTTATATCACCGCACGTTTGATGGAATGGATTGTGAATAAATGGGGAGAGGCTTTAAAAATCCCTGCCGTCAATGATATTCGTTCCTTT
Source organism: Bacillaceae bacterium UBA7792 (assembly GCA_002480735.1). Classification (GTDB taxonomy): domain Bacteria; phylum Bacillota; class Bacilli; order Bacillales; family Cytobacillaceae; genus Robertmurraya; species Robertmurraya andreesenii. Next base: position 9,913 of record DLCS01000256.1, read on the forward strand.
CCTCTGTTCCTAATGATTCTCTCGATGTTAATGTTTGCATCGAGTCCAATCTCGAACTTTGTTTCGCGATACCAGGAATCAAGGGCAGACCATTATGCGATTGAAATGACAAAAAATACGGAGGCTGGGATTACTACTTTTCAAGAATTAAGCAGGGCTGGATTGAGCCAGGTGAACCCTCCTTTATTAGTAAAAATTTTTCGCTATGGACACCCAACAATGCTAGAGCGCATTTCTACGATTGAGGAATATGAACTAAAGACAAGAAGTCAAAAGCAATGAAATATCCCCGTCACAATGACGGGGATTCAAATTTTTTGGGGGTATAAAGTAGGATAATAGCTGAAACTAAGTTCCAAATTTTTTGTTGAGCTCCCTATAGCTCCTTGAAAGCTTTAGAAAAGATCCTTCATCTTGTTCATCAATGGCTTTATCAATTCGTTTTAAGAGCTTTTCCTTTTCAGACTTTAATAATGCCTCTGATAATATCATATCGATGTATAAATTTAACACATAGGCTTCCTTTGCTCTTTTGCGATTCATTGCACCGGATTTCATTAATTCTGTATAAGAGTTTTCTTTCATCGAAATCACCTCTGATGCCTTTTTGATATTATATTGGATTTTTAATGAACAATCAACAGAATTTTTATAAAATTTAGAAAATAGTTCTCAGGTCTTGAAATTATGACTATTTTTCGAATAAATTACAAATTATAGCAAAAATGGAATATTAATTGATATGATGATTTTAACGGCTTTCCGAAAGAAGTCTTCCATCCTCAAGGAATGTGAAGGTGCGAATAGCATTAATGAGTAGGTGGGAGATGAATTATCCAAGTTCATCAATGCCTATAAGAGTGCAAGTTCTCGATTGATCAAGAGAGACTTTCCGCATATCAGAAAAAAATTTGGAAAGAAATGTTTTGGTCAAGAAGTTTCTGCCTACTTACAACAGGCGGTGCTCCAATAGATAGCATCAAAAAATATATTGAAAATCAAGGTCAAAAATGAGGTGATTTGATATGACCAAACAAAACAAAGCTTTCAAATTTCGATTGTTACCAAACAAAGAACAATCCGTATTATTAGCTAAGACATTTGGTTGTGTTCGCTTTGCCTACAATAAGATGTTAGCGGAACGCAAGGAAATTTTTGAAAAATTCAAAGAGGCTAGTTGTATAATCAAAT
>DLCS01000065.1 GCA_002480735.1 Bacillaceae bacterium UBA7792
GGGATTGGTCTGCCCTTTCTTTCAATATAAAAAACTTCAATTTTGTCGATGTGAATGTTGAAGGTTTCTCCATCAAATTCTGCTAAGTTTGTAATCTCCGCTTTTATTTGAAGGGAGTCTCCCTCTACATCAACAATGGTTCCGATAATGAGGAAGGGAAATTGGGGGATGAGAACTAATGCTCTTTTTCCCTTATTCCTCAAAAACTCTTGGGTCACCACTTGTTGGCGCTCAGCATTGAGATCGGGCGCATTAAGCCCAATTGATTGTGCAAAATCATTTTTATGCATGAAACCACCCTTTCGTTTTAAATAATTGGAATTCTTCTGTCGCAGTCAAAAGGTGTAAATAACGCAATCTTCTCGAGCGGGAAGGTGAGGGGGGTAGGGAAAATAAATCTTGTCGCATTGTGCATTCTGATATTGACTGGATCAAGCGTGATAAAACCGTTTGTTACTTCAACGACCTTACCGCAAAAGATCGGTCTAAAGGTTTGACCCAAAATATTTAACTGACTGCTTTCAGTTACAAGTAATACGTTAGCATTCATCAGATTATCGAATAACTGATTTTCATCAATAATATGAGACAAATGGATTTCCTCCTTTTGCTTATGATTTCTCTATATTCTATGTTTTCTAGAAATAAAGGCATGGACAAAACTCATTGTTTATGAAATTGGACGGAGCAACTATGCGAATCTTAGAAGACCCTTACTTTTTGTGTGAAGGCCACCTGAAAATTCGTTCAATAAAAGAAAACCACCGACTTTGTTTAATATACTGAATATCTATGATCCTAATTTGTTCATTTCCTGGTAAATGGAGTTTCCCATGGCTAACTTGTTTCACTCTCCCTTGCACATGCTTATGTGTAAAAATGGAGAGCTTTGTGCCTATCCATAGCTTCAAATTTGTCTCCAGCAGTTCTTCAAAAAATTGCTGCCTTAATGTTTCCTTCATCGAAACGGTTTGTCCGAAGTTGGTAAGGAGCTTTCTCCGTAATTCTCCGTCATACACAACCTGCTGATGTGAGTTATGAACATCTGGAATGCCAAATGGGGTCTTGGCAGAATGGATGGCCTGATAGGGGAGCCATATTCGTGAAAAGAGTGTTTCGATCATGACGAAATTCCGCCCGACCGTCTTCACCTTTCCAAGTGTTCGGATGATTTTCTCTCCAGTCCTCGAGTAGACCTCAATTAGCTGGTTCCGTTTTGACCGAAAAAATTTCAACAGCATCATATTTTTCCGGTCTCTAGGCACGTGATTCCCTAGATTCTGAAGATTGACCCCATGAATATATTCTTGCAGCAGCTTTAATTCGTATAATGGAAGGGAGCTGGGAGGGGAGGTATAACGATTATTTTTTTCCAGCTCTGGGTGTTTGTTTTCATAGGATGAGTCCATTTTTTTCTCCTTTCTTACATCCTGACACTCCCTTGCTGAATCCAAATACACTGTATAAAAAAGGAGTGGAGCTGTAGGATGAGTATTCTTATGTTGTTAATACTGTGCAGCTTTATCATTGTAACTCTCATTTCCTACCGTTTTTTATATAGAATTAAAGAGCTAATTGGCTATCATTTTGGAATGAATGTAGCGATGCTTAGCAGTGGAGTTATCGGAATAGCGGCTGGAACTGTATTGGGATATACATTTCCAGCGCATTACACCATGATTACAATCGTTGCTACCCTGTTTGCAATGGCCGTCGGTGTTCTTTTTGGCTCGTTGGTAGATTATCAGACATTGCTTTCTGGTGTGACGAGTGGATTAATGGCTGGAATTATGGGTCCGATGATCGGGGTGGTCGCAGATTTTGGGCTGATTGCATTCTGTACCATACTAGTCTATTTATCATTTGGTCTTATTTGTTTTTCTGTTCGTTCTTAAAGCTGTGGGTTCAAATACGTAATAATTGAAATGAGGATGACGATGGTAATCATCAGGATAAAATCCACTTTGAGCATCATTCCCACGTTATCCTTCTGATTTCGCTTAATTCTAAATCGGATCATTCCACCAGTGATCATGATAGTGACAACGACTATGATTTTCGTCCAGAGGAACAGAGACCACGTTGTCAGTAGATAATCCGTCTGCTCAAAAATGCTGAAAGTGGCAAAAATACCTGAAGCAGATAGAATGATAATCGTGATGAGGGCCATTCTTGAAAATATGGGTAAAAAGGCTTGTGCCAGTAATCGTTGTTTCCTCCATGAAATAATTAAGAGGAAGATTCCGGCAGCCCATAAGGACGCTGCAAAGAGGTGAATCCCATTGCTGACAACTAAAAAAGTAGTCTGTTCAAATTCCATTGCGTGCCCATTCATGCTTTTCGCAAGCACGATGCTAATCACCCAAAAGATATCCCACCACGGATTGCGAAATAAAGAAATGAAGCCGATCAAGGATAGGAAGAGGGAGACAAACCACATCAATCCGATATTTGTTGAGACAAGAAAATCATGGGATAAGGACAAGCCATTAGCTGTGAACATATCAAGCTGGACTAAGATCATCGATAAGAGACCAACAAGATGAAGCATTTGGATGATCGTTCCCCAGAAGAGATACTTTTTTCTAAATTCCTCTGTGTAATTTCGAATAGTCCGCCACCAAAACACCCAACCGATCAAAAGAAGCAGACCCAAATAATAAATCATTCTTAAGAAGAACATGATGATATCTGCTATATTCCATTGATATTGGTCTTTTGTATCAGGGATTATTTCATGATCAGGAGTTTCCTCGGGTAAGATGGGTGGTTGGTCTATTTCAGCTTCAGTATTCGGAGCTTTGACGGCGGATTTATTAACCTGAAATTGGTAAGATCCCCTTACCGGATGGCCATCATTGGAGGATACCACATAATATTCGACGGTATAG
>DLCS01000124.1:0-14547 GCA_002480735.1 Bacillaceae bacterium UBA7792
GCGACCTCTGTTTGGGCTTGGGCTTGTACGGGGCTTTCACCTTTTTCAATTAATTTCAACTTTTCAACGACTGCTACGACATCTCGCTTACCGTCTCCACCACCTGCGATATCAAAAACCATCGCCTCTAAATCATCAACGGCCTGAAAAACGACATCCAAGATTTCCGCTGTCACCGATAGCTTGTGGTTACGAATGGCATCAAGAACATTCTCCATCTGATGCGTCAAATTTGCTAAATCCTCATATCCCATGGTCGCGGACATACCCTTTAACGTATGAGCAGAACGGAAAATATCATTGACAATATCAATATCGTCAGGGTTTTTTTCTAAGTCTAGCAGCCTCTCATTACAGCTTTGCAAATGCTCTTTACTTTCTTCAATAAATACCTCTAAATATTGATTTAACTCCATCGTCTTACCCCCTCCGACTTCATTATAGGCCTCCCTAAGCGCCTTCAAAAAGAAATCACAGCTTGTCCTAGAAGAGCCTATACATATTTCATAATAGTTTCAGCAATTTTATCGACATTTTGAACTTCATCTACAAGATTTGTAGCAACCGCCGCTTTTGGCATTCCATATACGATGGATGTCTCCTTGGATTCAGCAATGGCTGTAACAACGCCCTTTTTTTTCAAATCCATTAATCCCCGCGAACCATCTGCACCCATTCCTGTCATGACAACAGCAATCTTCGAGTAGCCCGTAATATTACTGATAGATTCGAACATAACATCCACTGATGGTCGATGTCCGTTCCTTGGTAATGTACTTCCATCCAATTGGATTCTTAAATTTCCTCCCATCTCCTTAATCAGCATATGATAGCCACCTGGTGCAATATAAACTGTTCCGTTTTGAACAATTTCTCCGTCACTCGCCTCTTTAACAGCAACATCAGAGAGGGAATCCAGTCGATTCGCCAGGCTTTTCGTAAACCCCGCTGGCATATGTTGTACAACAAAAACAGGAGCATCTAAATTCCTAGGTAATTTCGTGATAACTTGCTGTAAAGCTCTGGGCCCCCCTGTAGATGTTCCAATGCAGACAAGTTTCTTGTTTAAAGATCCTTGTTGAGGAGGCAATTTACTCCTATCTCTTCGTTCTATTTTACTATATTCTCTCGTCTGTGTAATAGTACTTTTAACATATGTTGTTTTTTTTGCTAATGATGTCATATTCGCATTACTTGCTGAAATTACTTTTTGAATAAGTTCCTCTTTGATTTTATGAAGATCTAGCGAAATCGGCCCCGATGGTTTTGCAATAAAATCAATTGCACCGTAAGCCATCGCCTGAATCGTATTCTCTGCACCTTGCTTCGTAGTGCTAGAAAGCATTATCACAGGAACGGGATGCTCCTCCATTATGAGCTGAAGTGCCTCTAAACCGTTAAGGACTGGCATCTCAATATCCATCGTCACAACATCCGGCCTGAGTGTCTTTATCTTCTTTAAGGCATCTCGTCCATCTCTTGCTGTCCCAATAACTTCAATTGCTTGATGCTCAGATAAAAAATCATTTATCATTTTTCGCATGAATGCTGAGTCATCAACAATTAGCACTTTAATATTCTGCATACGTAGAGCACTACCTTTCAAAGAGAAATCGCTTTAACTTTGAAACAAATGGGAATGTGTGCGGTGACTGAAGCTCCATAAATGATTGGTCTTCATACCGTTCACTTATCTTTATAATTGCTTTTGCGGCGGACGATTTTTTATTGAAAATAACCGGCGTTTGATTCTTAACTGCAAGTTGTATGGCTCGATCATCAGGAATGATTCCCAAATGCTTCAAATCCTTTCCTAAAAATCTCCTTGCCACGGACTGCAATCGATGAAATGCCTCCAAACCATCCTTTTCAAAGACGACACGATTGACGACAATCAAGAATGGAATGTGATCATTTTTGATATAAACATGCTTCAACATGGCATAAGCATCTGTTATCGAGGTAGGTTCAGGTGTAGTAATTACGATCATCTCATCCACAGATAGGATAAAATGCAATGATTCCTCCGTAACCCCGGCACCCATATCGAAAATAACATAATCGTATAAATCCAGAAGCTGTGATAGTTGGTCCGTAAAATTATTTAACAGATGATCATCCAGTTTAACAAGACGATTGAGTCCTGTTCCGCCAGCGATATAGTGGAGGTTGTTCGGTCCTTCCATGACAATGTTCTGAAGCGTTTCTTTCCCATCAAAAAAATCTACAATCGTATGTTTAGCACTATTTCCTAAAAGGATATCAATATTGCCCATACCTACATCCATATCAAATAGTAACACTTTATACCCTTTTGTAGATAAGGAGATGGCAAAATTTAACGAAAAATTCGATTTTCCAACTCCACCCTTTCCACTAACAACCGCAATTGTTTTGGGAGAGTGTGCCTTCTCTTTTTGATTCATTTTTTTTCTGAGTGACTCAGCTTGATCTTTCATGGCCGAACATCCTCAAAAATTAGATTCGTGATGATTTCTGTAGATGCCGAAACCCGATCATCTGGAACATTTTGTCCATTGGTTAGATAGGCGACACCAATTCGATATTTATCGATCAAATTATACATAGACCCATAGGTCGCCGTTTCATCAATTTTCGTAAAAATAAACTGCTTGATATCAATGCTTGAAAATTGTTGATAGATTTCCTCCATATCACTTTGCTTGGAGGTCAGTGAGAGAACAAGGAACGTCTCCATCTCATTTCCGTAATCGATAATTTGTTTTAATTCTTCTACATAATATTGATTTCGAAAATTTCTACCAGCCGTATCAATCAAAACAACATCATAATCCTTATAGGCTTCACAAGCTTTTTCAAAATCTTCAAGATTATAGCAAACCTCTAAAGGAATAGAGAGGATTTTCGCATAGGTCTTAAGCTGTTCAATTGCTGCAATCCGATAAGTATCGGTTGTAATAAGGGCAACCTTTTTGTTGAATTTTAGCATGCAATCTGCCGCAATTTTTGCTAAGGTCGTAGTTTTTCCGACCCCAGTTGGTCCAACGACATCAACATATTTCTTTGAAAAGGAAAGCTCGCCAAATGGAAGGTCTGAGAGTCTTGCTTTCATTAATTCCTTGCACCATTCGAGCACTTCATTCTGTGAAGCCTGGGAGCCTCGGGAGTACCATCTTTCTAACAGGGCAACCAATAGGTCTTCGCGGATTGTTGCTTCAATCCCCTGTTTGATTAAATGTGTATTGACTGTCTGAATAGGTGCTGGATAAGAAACTCGTTCCTGCCCTGATGAAGAAATGCTCCCCAGCATTTGCTTTAATTCGGAAAGCTCCTTCAGCACCTCCTCCGAGGGCTTGATATCCTTTTCCAATACATTTTTAGGACTGCTAACTGGTATTTTTTTCGGTTTTTCCTTCACAACCGGTTCCATCTTTGCAACCTGATCCATCGCGGCTATCACTTCAATTTTCTTTTTTCGAAAGAAACCAAGGAAACCTCCCGTATAGACTACTTTCGAGTTAAGGATGACCGCATCATTTCCTAGTTCTGCACGAATTAGCTTCATCGCTTCGGGCATTGTTGCTGCCACATATTTTTTTACCTTCAATCGATGTTCACCACCCCGACACTTTGTACTTCCACATTTGCTTCGAGTTCGTTATAAGACAAAATTGGTATCTGCGGAAAATATCGTTCTGTTAATTGACGGACATACATGCGAACAGCTGGAGAGCATAAAACGATCGGTGTCTGTTCCATCAAGGAGAGCTGTTCAACCTGCGATGCAATTGATTCTAAGATCGACTGTGAAACGGAAGGATCAATCGACAAATAGTTTCCATGCTCCGTCTGTTGTACCCCATCGGCAATTGTTTTTTCCACTTTACCGGATACGGTCACAACCTTTAATGTTTGTCCATTTGTACTATATTGATTTGTAATTTGTCTAGCCAAGGCTTGTCTCACATATTCAGTCAAAACATCCGTATCTGAAGTAACCTTCCCAAAATCAGCCAGTGTTTCAAAAATAATCGGTAGGTTTCGGATGGATACATTTTCTCGGAGTAGCTTCGCAAGTACCTTTTGAACCTCTCCGACAGAAAGAGGGTTAGGTGTAACCTCCTCGACCAAAATTGGATAGCTTTCTTTTACATGATCGATTAATTGTTTCGTCTCTTGTCTTCCAAGAAGCTCATGGGCATTGGCCTTAATGACCTCCGTTATATGAGTCGAAACGACGGAAGGCGGATCTACTACAGTATACCCAAATATTTCCGCCTGCTCCTTCATCTCCTCCGTAATCCATTTGGCAGGCAGACCAAAGGATGGTTCGATCGTATCGATTCCTTCAATGGAGTCATCCTCTACCCCTGGGCTCATAGCGAGATAATGATCAAGCAGCAATTCGCCCCTTACCATTTCGTTTCCCTTAATCTTCAATCGATATTCATTTGGCTGCAGTTGGATATTATCCCTAATTCGCACAACCGGAATGACGAGTCCAAGCTCAATTGCGAGTTGTCTTCTAATCATCACGATTCGATCGAGCAAATCTCCTCCCTGATTGGAATCTGCTAAAGGGATTAGTCCATAGCCAAATTCAAATTCAATCGGATCTACGTTGAGGAGACTGACCACACTCTCAGGGCTCTTTAATTCATCAGATTGAATTTCTTCTTCCAATTCCTCAAGCTGTTCTTTGTCCTGTGCTGGTATTTGGCTCATTCTAAAACCAGCAAAAATCAATAATCCCCCAACTGGTAGTGTAATGACAATCCCGATAGGTGTTAATAAACCTAATACAATAATCGTTCCACCTGTAACATAGAGCATTTTCGGCTGAGAAAGAAGCTGATTCGAAATATCCTCAGATAGACTTCCATCGGAAGCACCTGCTCTTGTTACAATTATTCCCGTTGCTGTTGAGATAAGCAGGGCGGGAATTTGGCTGACAAGACCATCTCCGACCGTCAATAAGGAAAATCTGGTTGCTGCTTCAGCTATTGGTAGTCCAAGCTGCAGCATCCCAATGACGATCCCAAAAATCAAATTTATAAGGGTAATGATAATCCCTGCGATGGCATCCCCTTTAACAAATTTACTCGCACCATCCATGGAACCATAAAAATCAGCTTCACTACTGATTTTTTCACGACGAATTCTTGCTTCATGCTCTGAAATCATGCCTGCATTCAAATCAGCATCGATACTCATCTGCTTACCTGGCATCGCATCGAGGGTGAAGCGGGCAGCTACTTCTGACACACGTTCCGTACCCTTTGTAATAACAATAAAGTTGATAATAACCAAAATAAAGAAAACAACTAAACCAACAACAATATTCCCACCGACAACGAAGGAGCCAAAGGTATCGACAACGCCTCCAGCATCTCCCTTTGAAAGAATCGAACGGGTTGTTGAAACATTCAAGCCTAATCGGAATAACGTTGCCAATAATAGAAGAGAGGGAAAAACCGAGAATTGAAGTGGCTCATTGGTATTCATGGATATTAAAAGAATCAGTAATGCTAGCGAGATATTCACGATCAAGAGCAAGCTCAATAACCAGGTTGGCAAAGGGATAATGAGCATAGCCACGATTAAGATGACAGCTAGCAATACGGTTAAATCTTTTGCACGCATAGTATTTCCCCCATTAGTAAAGCGTCACGGTTGATCCGTTTTATGTGAAAAATTCACTCCACGATAGAATAAAAGTACAAATGCAAGTTGAAGTACTATCGTTTTCTCATTCGTTTCTAGATTTTTTTCTTTGTTCGGTAGACGTAGGCTAGAATCTCCGCCACCGCTTTGAAAAACTCCTCAGGGATGGCATCCCCAATTTCTGTCTGACTATATAAAGCCCTTGCTAGAGGGCGGTTTTCCACCTGAATAACTTCATTTTCTTTCGCAATCAACTTGATTTTTTGAGCGACATAATCGACGCCCTTTGCCACGACATATGGAGCATCAAGCTTATTCTCATCATATTTCAAGGCGACGGCATAATGGGTCGGGTTCGTAATGACCACATCAGCATTTGGGACCTCCTGCATCATTCGGCGCATGGCCATTTCCCGCTGGCGCTGTTTGATTTTTGACTTAATGAGCGGGTCCCCTTCCATATTCTTATACTCATCCTTGATGTCTTGCTTTGACATCCGGATATTTTTTTCAAAATCATATTTCTGATAAAAATAGTCAAGTGCAGCCAATATGATAAGTGCGGCACACGCAATTAACCCCATTTGGACCGTTAAATTGGCAATGGTAGCCAGCCCAGCACCAACCGATTTCTGGCCCAAGATCAGGATCTCATCCTTTCTTGCCCATAAAACAGAGAATGTTACGACTCCTACAACACTTATTTTCAGGATCGATTTTAACAGTTCTACAATGGCTCGAATAGAAAAAATTCTCTTGAGGCCTTTGATGGGATCTAATTTTTCCAGCTTCGGCTGTATCGTTTCTGTTGAAAATAGGAAGCCAAACTGCATATAATTGGCCGCAACACCAGCAACCATCGCAATAGCCATGATCGGTGCTAGCACATATACGAGCTCCTTCAATATATCCAGGAAAAGCATCTGCAGGTTATTCTCTGTAATATCCATCCCAATATATTGTTCATATGTGTGCCGAAACAGATATAAGAGGGTGTCAAAAAAGTACTTTCCTCCAAACAGAAGAACGAGAAAGACAGCTAATAAGACAACGGCTGTGTTAATATCCTGACTTTTGGCAACCTGTCCTTTTTTACGACTATCCTGCCGTTTTTTCGGTGTTGCTTTTTCCGTTTTCTCACCAGAAAAATACTGTAAATCTAACTTTAAGAATTCCATTCTATGAACCCCCAATGAGCTCCATCAGGCCTCTCATCGTAATGAGCGTATACTCAAACAACTGGGATACCACTCCCATCATCACCGTCATGACAGCGACAATCACGATAAAGCTTACACCGATCTTTAACGGCAGTCCTACAACGAACACATTTAGTTGTGGTACCGTTCTGGCCACAATCCCCAAGGCAACATCGACAAGAAAAATGCTACCTACGATGGGTAGAGCCATTTGTAGTGCAATCATGAACATGGTACTGAAAGCTTTTAATACAAACTCCACCAATGATTCTTTTCCAAAGGGGATCCACGCTTGATCGATGGGAACAAATTGATAGCTATAATAAATTCCATCTATCAATAGATGATGACCATTAACACTAAGCAAAAATAGCAAACTTACAATATAGAAGTACTGGCCCGTGATCGGACTTTGGGCACCTGTCTGGGGGTCGATGACATTGGCAATAGCAAATCCCATCTGAAAATCAATAAACCCTCCGGCAATCTGAATTGCAGAAAGAATTAGATAGGCAATGAACCCTATCAGTATCCCAACAAGGGCCTCCTTCATGATTAATAAAAAGTATGCACCGTTAATCTCCAATACCGGTGCATCGATCGTGTAGAACATAATCCAAGCAAGAAAGAAACCCAACCCGATTTTAAAGGGTGCCGGAATCGTTCGATAAGAAAAAATGGGCATCATAATGAAAAATGATGTGACCCTCACAAATATTAACAGGAATACTGGAAATTCTGGAAGTAAGTCTACCATCGTATCATCCTATAAACCTCGTTAAATTAGAAAATATATCATTGGCATAGGATAGTATACGGCTCAGCATCCATGGACCAAAGAACACAATGCCCAGTAAAACCGCTACGATTTTTGGGACGAAAGCTAAGGTTTGCTCCTGTATCTGAGTGGTTGCCTGAAAAATACTAACAATTAATCCGACAACCAAGGCAAGCAGGATTAGTGGTCCACATACGAGCAATACTGTCCATATGCCTTGCTCCGCGATTGAAATTACATGTTCTGGTGTCATCTATTATCACCTGCTTAGAAGCTTTCAAAAAGCGATTTAACGACAAGATACCATCCGTCGACAAGAACGAACAAGAGAATTTTGAAAGGCAATGAGATCATAACTGGCGGCAGCATCATCATCCCCATTGACATGAGAACACTCGCCACGACCATATCAATAACGAGAAACGGAATAAAAATCATGAAACCAATTTGGAAGGCTGTCTTAATCTCACTAATCGCGAAAGCTGGAACCAGTGTCGTTAAGGGAATGTCTTCAATTGACTTAGGCTGTTCTGCTTTGGAATACTGTAAAAACAAAGCTAAATCCTTTTGCCTCGTATGGGCACTCATAAAATCCTTTAGCGGAGCAGCAGCCTTATCGTAGGCCTGCTCCAAAGTGATTTCTTCATTAAACAATGGTGTTAAAGCATCCTTATTAATCTCTTGAAACGTTGGTGCCATGATAAAAAATGTTAAAAACAAGGAAAGACCTACAATAACTTGGTTTGGTGGCATTTGCTGTGTGGCAAGCGCCGTTCTGACAAAGGAAAGAACAATAACAATACGTGTAAATGATGTCATTAAGACTAGAATGCTAGGAGCCAAGGACATGACCGTAAGAAGAAGCATAAGCTTAACAGATGTCGAGACATTAGCAGGATCGCTATTGTTAAAAAACTCCATAAACTGACTCATCGTTCTTCTGGCCCCTTCTTCTCCATTTCATTTAGTAGCTTTTTTCTTTCTTTCGTAATCGTGTCTAACTGTTTCTTCAGAATTGAAGGAAAAGCACTATTTTCTTTTTCGTTCTTCTTATTGTTAAGAGTTGATGTTCTTTTTATCAGCTTTGTCACAATATCGCTTGGACTCATAAGCTGTTCCATTTTGTTGTTGTAATCAAGGATGATCTGACGAGCCTCTTCTTCGTCTTCGATTTCTTTTAACAGCTGAATATTCTCTCCAACCCCAATAATCAGCACCCTCTCACCAACCTTAACCATTTGTACAGAGCGGTTAGCACCTAGAGAGGTTCCACCAATATTTTGTATGATCTGGGATTCCTTGTATCCATGGCTTTTTTTATTAATAAATTTGAGCAGAAAGTAAAGAAGTGCAATGACAAAAAGAGTTGCAAAAATCATTTTTGCGAAATCCCAAGCAGTCAGTCCAACCGTACTCACATCATTTTGATTGTGATCTGCTTTATCCTGTTTAGAAGCTTGGTCCTTCTCACTGCAACTCTCTGGATGCTCAATGCAGTCTTTTACGCTATTTAATTGTTCTGCATGTACGCTGGTTCCAGCTCCAACTAGAACAATAAATAAGAGAAGTAATACTTTCATAAATGACCGAATGGATTGCAACTGGATGCACCTCTTATACTAGAATGATTTCCTTTTAGAAAAACATAGCTTTGGCGGCAAAACGCCGCCAAGTTGTTTTATCCTAAGGTTTTAGATATTGCTTCAATTACCCGGTCGGCCTGGAAAGGTTTGACGATAAAATCTTTTGCACCTGCTTGAATCGCATCGATAACCATTGCCTGCTGTCCCATAGCTGAACACATAATCACCTTGGCATTCGGATTAACCTTTTTGATCTCTTTTAAAGCTGTAATTCCATCCATTTCCGGCATTGTAATGTCCATTGTCACAAGATCTGGATTGGTTTCTTTGTATTTTTCAACAGCCTGAGCACCATCAGCTGCTTCGCCAACTACTTCAAAGCCATTCTTTGTTAAAATATCTTTGATCATCATACGCATAAAAGCAGCATCATCTACGATTAAAATTTTGTGCGCCATTAATCTCTACCCCCATTGATTATCTAAGTTTATTAAGTCTATCACTTTGACTAATAATATCTGTCACACGGACACCAAAGTTCTCATCAATTACGACTACCTCACCCTTGGCGATAAGTCGATTATTGACCAAAATATCAACTGGTTCTCCTGCGAGCTTGTCAAGCTCAATAATGGAACCAGGTGAAAGTTCAAGAATCTCTTTGACAGACCTTTTTGTTCTACCCAGCTCGACCGTAACCTGTAATGGGATATCAAGGAGCATGTTCAGATTCTTTGTCTCTGACTCCTGCAGTGAAACCTGTTCAAAGTTTGAGAAGACAGCTGGTTGAACCGTCGGCTGTGCTCCGCCAGGATATTGCGTCCCATAATATTGTGGGCCTGTTTGCTGCATGAGCGGTGGCATTTGATAGCCACCAGGAGCTGGTCCTTGCTGCCAATTTCCCGGGTATCCTGTTCCACCGTTCATAGGCATGGTTTGCTGTGCATCCATGGAGGGATTTGCTTGTCCATGATACTCTACATTTTGAGTCTGTTGTGGTTGATTCATGACAGGTTCTTCAATTCTAGTATCTTTAACCTCTTCTATTCTAGCAGAAGCTTCAGTGCTTGAGGCTTCAGGATTTAACAATTCTGCAACTAAACCCTTGGCAAATTCTAGTGGAAGTAGCTGCATGATGCTCGAATCGATTAATTCTCCAACCTTTAACCTGAACGATACCTTCACAAGCATATCATCGTTTGGTATCCTATCCGTCCCTTCTCCATGCCTGAGATCTAACATATCAATAGAAGGTGGGGAAATATCTACTCTTTTACTAAAAATCGTTGACATGGAAGTAGCGGACGAACCCATCATTTGATTCATCGCCTCTTGGACAGCGCTCAGCTGTATCTCTCCCAATAGTTCGGCAGGGTTAATTCCATCTCCGCCAAGCATGAGATCGGCAATCACCGCTGCATCCTCCTGCTTAATCACTAGCAAATTACTTCCTGAAAAGCCTTCTGTATAGCTGACTTGGATGGCTACATACGGATGTGGAAATTCCTCCTCTAATTGACGCTGTGGAATAACGGTAACAGTTGGGGTTGTAATATCAACCTTTTGATTCAGTAGCGTTGAGAGGGCTGTTGCCGAGCTTCCAAAGGAAATATTACCAATTTCCCCCAGTGCATCCTGCTCCATGGAAGAAAGATAATCTTCTACTTTTGTCTCTTCAATGTCATGAACCTCGGGCTCAATGTCATCTGTACCTCTTAGTAAGGCATCTATTTCATCTTGAGAGAGCATATCATCACTCACCATCGTCGTCGCCCCCCTTCATAATTTCTAATACTTGAACAGCTATCTTCTTATTCGCTAACCCTGGCTGTCCATGAAACTTTGGCATCCCACCAATTTTTATCGTTAGTGGGTGTTCAATTTGTTGATTCAATTCAATTACATCCCCTACATCAAGCATTAAGAAATCTTGGATGGAAATCTCCGTGCTTCCTAAATCTATCGATACTGGAATATCGGCCCGTTTTAAGCGTTTCTCCAAAACTTCGATTTCTTTAGGCTCCCTATCCTTCTTGTCTGTCTGCATCCAATAATGTACAGAAAGCTTAGGGATAATTGGTTCCAGCACAACATGAGGTATGCATATATTAATCATCCCAGTCGTTTCCCCGATGGTTGTATTTAATGAGATGACTACAACTGTTTCATTTGGGGAAACCATCTGCAAGAATTGAGGATTCACTTCAAAATCTGTTAGGATGGGGTCAATATCCGCAATCGTTTCCCATGCCTCCCGTAAATTTTCAAAGGAGCGCTCAAACGTGTTGGACATAATCTTTGTCTCAATTTCGGTTAAATTTTCAACTTTATTGATGCTCGAGCCCTTGCCACCCATCATTCTATCCATCATTGCGTAGGCGATGTTGGGGTTGACCTCCATCAGAATCCTACCATCTAGCGGCGGAACCTCAAAGACATTTAGGATGGTCATTTTCGGGATGGACCGAATAAATTCTTCATAAGGTATTTGGTCCGCGGATGCCACCGTGATTTGGACATAGGTCCTAAGCTGTGCTGAGAAAAAGGTAGTGAGCAACCTTGCGAAATTCTCATGGATTCGTGTTAAGCTACGAATTTGATCCTTTGAGAATCTCAAAGCCCTCTTAAAGTCGTACACCTTTACCTTTTTCTCCGTCGTTTCTTTCTTAAGCTCATCGGCATCCATTTCTCCCGTTGAAATGGCAGAAAGTAGGGCGTCTATTTCACTTTGTGATAAAACTTCTCCAGACATGAATCCTCACCTCCATTCGCTATACTTTTTCATAATGGTGATCAAATTATGGAAGGAGTGATCCCGTTATATAAACCTTTTCAACTTTCCCTTTTTGCATAAGCTTATTAATCTCTTCCTTTAGCTCATTTTCGAGCTGAGTTTGTCCCTCATTCCCAGAGACCTGCTCTGCTGTCTTTTCTGAGAGGGTATGAATAATAATATTCTTCACTTGAAAATCTCTCTTTTCTAGCTCTTCTTTCGCTTTCTTCCCGTCTGTTTGAATCTTAAAGGATATTCGAATAAAATCATTGCTGGCTAGGTTCGTAGTAATTTCTGGAACATCCACTGAAGCTTCGAGCACTTCATCTATCGTTGGCTCCTTGTCCTCATCAGTAACCTTCAGAATAACTACAACGGCAACAGCGCCAACGAGGGTGATGGCGATAAGAAGTATTAACATAATCATGACAAGTTTATTATTTTTCATCCTCTGGCTCCTCCATCTGTAGTCCTAATAGGTTAATCGTTTGATAGAATCTCGTGACAAGCTGCAGGACCTCGTCCTTGCTTTCCTTTACGACATACTTTCTCCCATTCGTAAGGGTAATGGTCGTATCAGGAAACGATTCAATCGTTTCAATATAGATGGCATTAATCGTAAACCCTTTTCCATTCAATCTAGTCACATTAATCACTTGTCTATTCAGGACTGAAGACAATCATCTTCAGCCCTGTCCCTCCCTTAACCTATCGTTTTAAATTAACAAGCTCTTGAAGAATTTCATCGGATGTTGTGATGATTCGAGTGTTTGCTTGGAAACTTCTTTGAGCAACAATCATTTCGGTGAATTCCTCGGATAAGTCGACGTTTGACATTTCGAGGGAACCTGAAACGAGTGTACCGCGCCCCTCTCCTGCAGCTCCTATATTAGCTGTGCCTGAGTTAATGGTTTCTTGGAATAAGTTATTTCCTGCTTTCATTAAACCAGAGGTATTACTGAATTTTGCAAGTGCTAGGCGCCCTAATGTCACTATCTCTCCGTTGGAATAGACACCTGTTATATCACCGGTTGCGCCAATATTAAAGCTTTCTAGTTTGCCTTCTGTGCTACCATCAGGATCTAACAATGCAGAGGCGGTTCCAGAGTTTTGTGATAGTTGAGATACATTTAAAGTTAGTCCATTATCACCTAATTCTAATTCAATGTCATTTCCATCTGCATCTTTCCCAATTGGAATTTTATTTGTAATGTCAATTTCTTCATCTGAATCTAATGTTCCATCAGCTTTAAATTTTATCTCTGTTCCGGTAGAATCTGCCTTATTGGGATCCTGATTTATATAAAGACTCCATTCATTTTCCCCAGTTTTTTTAAAGTGAACATCTAATGCATGTGCATTACCGTTTTTGTCTACTACTTTTATCTGTTGTGTATAAATAAAACCTTTCACTGGTGGAGTAGCGGTCGTATCTTCAGCTATAGCATTGGCTGGGAGATTCCCTGCTGCAGAGATAATTGTTGTTGTCTGTGCTGGCATTACCGCGTTAACATTTACTGCTATGTCTCCTAGTCTATTCGTTAAATTTCCAGCATTATCATATTGATAAGCTTGAACCGCCAATCCATCACCATTTACGAGTAAGCCATTATCATCTAAATAAAAGTTCCCAGCTCTTGTATAGTATTGTGCTGTCCCTTGACGTACGACGAAGTATCCATCCCCATCGATTCCAAGATCAAGGGAGCGATTGGTTGTTTGTAAACTTGAACCGTCATGAATTGTATCTATAGTTGCTAAAGTGGAACCTAATCCAACCTGCTTTGGATTTGTTCCGCCCCTTGTTTCATTAGATGCAGATGCACCAGCAACCGTCTGACTCATCATATCTTTAAATGTTACACGACCTTTTTTAAATCCGTAAGTATTGACATTGGCAATATTATTACCAATTACGTCAAGTTTTGTTTGCATGTTCTTCATTCCGCTTATTCCTGAGTACATGGAGCGTAGCATATAATTATTTCTCCTTTCCATTTGAGCTGCTTCGATCGGTCCACAGCTCCGGCTTCCTAAATAGGTCCAGCCACTTTTTTATTCTAGTACAATTGTCCCGTTAATGTTAGTGAAAATTTGTGTCGTTGCTTCCTGGCGATCCATTGCGGTTATGACCGTATTGTTTTTGGCGCTGACAATCAGTGCTGCATTATCCAACAATACTAGAGAATCCTTTACTCCCAGTTTTTTGGCCTCATTTACTCTTTGTTCGATTTGCTCCCAGCGATTGTCAGAAATATGTATATCTCGCTGTATCAACCGCTCCTTTGCATGCTTGCTTAAGGTTAACTTGTTGTCACCTTCTTGAATCGCCTGTTGTAAATGAAGTGAGAAAGCATTTCCCTTGATTTGATTTGGCTTCTTGGAATGAAGCTGCCCGGTTGTGAGCGGCTGAGCTTGTATTGGCCTAAATGAAGACTTATCCATTCAACCTACCCTCTTTATTCGATTTTCGTTATCTGTGATGCAGTGATATTAGTGTTGTTTTCATCGTTTAATTGAAAAAATGTCTTTCCATCCTTAAAGAATACAGACTTCACTTGAGCAACT
>DLCS01000124.1:14683-15503 GCA_002480735.1 Bacillaceae bacterium UBA7792
ATTATCCTTCCCCTTGTAGGTGACCGTTTTTCCAATTAATAGACTTGCTTGAGTTAATTGATTTTCTGATGAAACAGAATTAATTTGTGAAACATTTCCCGGCTCTAATTTCGTCCCATCTTCTAATATAAAATAAACATTGTTATCTTTAAATTGCAGCGATACGACCTTACCAGTACCTTCTTCGATAACTGGTTTTGGATTTTTTTCATCCGTGTAGCTAATTCGATGCCAAGTAATCTCTTTACCAATAAATTGGTTATAAGCAATGAGTGTATTTTGCTGCTGTGAGTCGATAAACTTTTGCATCGTATTGTTCATGTTGGTCATTTGCTCCAATGAAGAAAACTGAGCCATTTGTGCAATAAACTCTCGATCCTGCATCGGATTTGTCGGGTCTTGATTTGCAAGCTGTGTAATTAATAGCTTCAGAAAATCGTCTTTCCCAAGTATATTTGAACCCGTTTTTCGTTGACTGTTCTGATACTCAGATAAAAGCAGCGACGGATCAATCGTATTTGTCATCCTAACCACCTACACTTCCGTATTTACAAGAGCCTCTTCTAATGAAAAATTAAATGCTTCATTTTCTAATTTCTCATCCTGCTTGTTCTTTTCTTCATTATCTTGCCATTGTTGTTGTGACTGCTGGCCTTGCTCTCGACCGAAATATCGATCCTGCTGCTGCGCCATAGCCTGTGAAACCTCCACTCTGTCCACTTGGATGTTTTGCGAGCCAAAGGCTTGTCTTAATCCATTCAAGTGGGTCTCGAGAGCATCCTTGGCTGCCTGAGTGGTCGTCATAATCCTAGCCACTAAC
>DLCS01000124.1:15563-17863 GCA_002480735.1 Bacillaceae bacterium UBA7792
AGCCACTAACCCCGCATCCCTTTGAATTAACTCAATTCTAAGAGCCCCTAGATGTTCAGGATTTAATTTGATCAATAGCTTTTGTGCACCTGCAACATTTGAAAATTGACTTCTGGCTAGAATATTTTCGAATTGTTTAATAAGCTCTGCCGAATTGGTAGGCCTTCCTGATTGACTTAAATGTAAAGTCAATTGCTCAGCTTTGCTCATTTGCTGAAATGGGATCACTCCGCTTACGGCTTCTGTCTTCGTGTTAATAGGTCTTTGCTCCGTTTGTGCTTCACTATTCCATTCCGCAGCAACCGTGTTAAAGGTTCTATGAAGGTATTCCATTCTTGAAACATGTTTTCTGGAATCCAACAACAATCCCTTGCCGTTCTCTCCTAATAATTCAAGTTTCTTTGTTAGCTCATGAATTAAAGCCTTTAACGGTGCATCATCAAACCCAGGATTCCTCTCATTAAAAGTTAAGTCAATGAGTTTAATCGCTTTGATCACATTCTGCATTTCACCATTGAGGAGCTTACTCAATTCCTGTATAGGCATGGATAAAAGCTGTTCCACAACTTGAATTAAGTCTTCAATTCTAGCTGTTCCCTCTTTAGCCGACCCATTTTCTAGGTCCTCTAGTTGTCCCTTATCATTAATTTGCCCAGAAGCTAATTCAACCAAATTCTTCAAATTTGAATCTCCTAAAACTAAGCTCTTAACAAATGAAATGATTTCTTGCTCATTATCAGTTGATAACGCCTTGTTTAGAAGCTCCATTCCACTTTCAACATCAAGAATATCCTCTGTTTTTAATAATTGAATCAGATTCAGCAGCTCTTCTTTTGATATTGGATTTGCTCCAAGTGAGACATTATCAATTGAACTATTTTCTTCAGTTAGTAAAGCACCAAAAACACCAAGAAAGCCGCTGACCTGTGAGCCCTGGGAATTGCCATTTGCTGAAGAAATCAACGTATTCACTGTGCCTAATCCACCGATCTCCATTCTTTTCACCTCCTTTCAAGAAAAACAATATTAATTCTCTGCTTCATTTGTTAGCAACTCCGTATATTTAGCAGCTTTATCCGGCTGCAAGCTTTCCATGATGGCCGCTAAATTGTCCGCCTTGATATTGGATAGAATTTTTAATGCCTCTTGATCATTCATTTGCGAAATAATCGGTGCCGCTTTTTTGGCTGACATCGTTTCATAGGTTTTAATAATATCCTTGAAGGCCCTCTTATTTTCTTCCTGAATTGCCATTAATTCGTCAATTTGCGCCTGCAGTTGCTCGATTTCTAGCTTGCCTCGTTCAACTTCCTTGTCCTTACCATCAAGCTCTGTCTGAAGCTGTTCAATTTGTGCTTCCTTATCCTTAATCTCGCCTTCAAGCTCAATGAGACTTTTTTCCCATTCTTCAGTAGTCTTGGTTTCATCTTCTTTAATGAAATTTGAGACAAACGGAATCTTTTCTCCAACTTCCTTAGCCTTTTCAAACACATTAATTCCCGCAAATGAAAGGACAATAAGGACGACTAGGATAGTGAAAAGGAAAGGGATTAGACCTGTGTACACAAACCATTGGAATTTGTTAAATTTTTTCTGTTCTTTTTCATCTAATACTTCTTTATCTTCCTTTGTCTTCGCCATTTCATCACCTAACCTCCTCGATGCATATAATGTTGTATCGAGATATCATCCATTTGCTTACTTTCATTTGCCTTCAATTCTCTTAAAAAAAGTTCAAAATCCTTTTCACGAATTTTTTCATATTTTTTTACTTCAATATTTTTCTCCATCAGTTTCTCTTGATGAAGATTCATCCGATTCCTTGCATTTATGACCATTTTTTGATAATGATGAATCGTTTTTTCGATGTTTCCGATGAATAACTGTTGCTGATGGATATCCATGATGGAAAGTCCCTTTTGCAATCCAGTAGCTTGATGGGCTTCTAGATCTTCTTTTTTCTTCAACAGTTCATAGAGCTTTTGGGCAACTTCCTCAAACTTCTTGACAGATTCCTGATAGAGAGATAAAGCCTCATCCTTTTCTCGTTCCTTCAGGGCAAGCACCCGACCAAACTTATATTGATAATTCATCGGTTTAATCACCTTTTCCAATCAATCTGTAAAGCCCAGCTATAGCCTCGTTCAAAGAAACCTTCTCATCTGTTTGCTGCTTAAGAAACTCAATAATTTCGGGGTATAACCGAATCGCTTCATCAATTTGCCGAGATGAGCCCTTCTTATAAGCTCCGATATTGATTAAATCCTCAGCATTGATATAGGTGCTTAACAGTTCCCGCA
>DLCS01000266.1 GCA_002480735.1 Bacillaceae bacterium UBA7792
CTACACGACGCCCTTCCGATCTCTTCGTGGTCATGGGAAGAGTGAGGGAAATTATATTGGAATGGGCTGGCATGACCGTCTTGATATGCTGCAATGGATTAATGAAATTATTCAAATAGATAAAAATGCGGAAATCCTGTTATTTGGGATCTCGATGGGGGGAGCAACCGTGATGATGGCCTCAGGTGAAGAGCTGCCGCCTAATGTTAAAGTTATTGTAGAGGACTGTGGCTACTCTTCTGTTAGTGAGGTATTTATTTACCAGCTTGATGATTTGTTCGGTTTACCGGAGTTTCCGGTTATTCAAGCGGCTAATACAGTTACAAACATCCGGGCTGGATATGATTTGTATGAAGCCTCTGCCGTTCGTCAGGTTGCTAAAAGCAAGACTCCAACCCTTTTTATCCATGGGGATGAGGATCGCTTTGTTCCGTACGAAATGCTAGACGAAGTATACAATGCAGCGCCCGTCGAGAAAGAAAAGCTGGTCATCGAGGGTGCTGGCCACGGAGACGCGGAGAAAGTGAATCCAGAGCTATACTGGAATACCATTTGGGGTTTTGTTGGAAAATATATAGAGCTTTAGTTTCTGGAAGATTTTATCTTAAGAGATACGCAGAAATCTCCCGATATTTAATCGATCATTAACAGTTTGTTCATCATTTGTTCATGTTTTATCTCTATGATGAATACATGCATAGCAAAGCTTTAATTTTTCATACCCCCCTTTTTAAAATACCCGCCAAGCTGGTCGGGTATTTTTTGTTCCTTAATCATTAAATCTATATAGACAAGTATTCGTTCAGAATTTCTTATAAGAAATAGTTTTATATTTGTTAAGAAAATGGGTGTACAATAGATAGTGACAAATTTTAAGGAGGCTCTAAAGAAATGGAACTGGGTCTAAAAAGTAAAGCTGTACTTGTGCTCGCTTCAAGCAAAGGGTTAGGCAAGGCCATTGCAATGGAATTTGCCAAAGAAGGCGCCAATGTGATGATCACAAGTCGAAACGAAGAACTTTTACATATAGCAGTAGAGGAAATAAGAGAAGAGACGGGTGCCCATGTACATGCGCATGTTTGTGATATAAAAAAAGCCGACCAAGTCAAAGAACTGGTTCAAAAAACAGTCGAAGCTTTTGGAACAGTCGACGTATTGGTGAACAATTCTGGTGGTCCTCTTGGAGGCAGCTTTGATGATATGGATGATGAAAAATGGATGGATGCTTTTGAATTAACGTTGCTGAGCTATATCCGAGCCATTCGTGAAGTTCTTCCCTATATGAGAAAACAGCAGAGGGGACATATTGTGAATGTAGCTTCCACCTCGTTCAAGCAGCCGATTGAAGGCTTGCTCCTATCCAATACATTTCGCACGGGAATCACAGGTCTATCAAAAACCTTATCGCAGGAATTTGCACAAGATAATATTTTGATTAATACGATAGGTCCGGGAAAATTTGCAACCGATCGTGTCATCGAAATTGACCGACTTCAGGCTGAAAGTAAAGGGAAAGGCTTCGAGCAGTTTCAACAAGCTTCTCAAAAAGCTATTCCAATCGGGCGATATGGAGACCCAAGCGAATTTGCGAAAGCGGTCGTGTTTCTTAGCTCTGGGGCAAACACCTATATTACAGGTCAAGCCATTCTTGTTGATGGCGGTGCAACAAAGGCGTTGTAGAAGCCATTTCCGATTGGAGGAAATCGCCTATCGATAGGGAAACCCTAAGTGGAAATAGAGAAAAATCTGTCCTAGTGCGGGCAGATTTTTCTCTAATTGATTTACTATAATGGTGAAATAAGCCGTTTGAATATTTTTGCATTTTTTACCATTTATCATAAAGGAGAGAAATATATGTCCATGAACGAAGGATTTGTAGAAGTTACTGGTGGAAAGGTATGGTACCAAATTCACGGTCGCCAAACCAAGAAAACACCTGTCATCATTCTTCACGGTGGGCCAGGCTCATCCCACTATTCACTGCAGGGTTTAAGAATATTGGCCAATGAGCGGCCCGTTATTTTTTATGACCAACTTGGCTGCGGGAAATCGGAAAGACCGGATGATCCTTCATTATGGAAAATTGAACGTTTCGTAGAGGAATTAGGGCAAGTATGTGAAGCACTCGGTCTTGATCAAGTACATATTCTTGGGCATTCATGGGGGACTACATTAGCTGCTGCCTATCTTCTAACCAAGCCAATGGGTGTGCGAAGTGTGATTTTTTCCAGTCCATGCTTAAGTGCTCCCCTTTGGGCGGAGGACCAGGAGCGCAATCGGATGCTTCTACCAAAGAGTGTTCAAACAACTTTAAGCGCCTGTGAAAAAAATGGGACAACCAACTCGGAGGAATATAGGGAGGCAACAGAGGAATTCAATAAGCGTTTTGTTTGCCGACTCGATCCGATGCCAGCATTTTTAAAGGAAGGGGCCAAATTTAAAAATCCTGAGATTTACAATATCATGTGGGGTCCTTCAGAGTTTCATGTTACTGGAAACCTGAAAAACTTTGATTGTACGGCGAAGCTTAAGGATATCCATATCCCTGCGTTGTATACATGTGGCCGCTATGACGAAGCAACACCTGAAACGACAGAATATTATCGAAGCCTTACTCCAAATGCGAAATTTCATGTGTTTGAAAAAAGCGCACATATGCCCTACTTAGAGGAAATGGAAGAATATGTGAGGGTGGTGAGGGAGTTTCTTAAGGATTGATTTTGAAAAGCCAGTAAAAGTAAGTCGAGTGGCTTGATTACTGGCTTTTATTCTAAATCGAGGAAGTACCAAGTCCCTTGGAACTAGATGTTAATTTCAAAAGAAGTCTCGATTAATGGAATCGAAGTCTTTAAAAAACAACATCCAGTACAAAAACAGCGATCATGATCAATTGGATCAACGCTTTGGCGAGGGTACCACTTAAGAACGCCACCAAGGTAGCAGTGGCAACCTTTAAGGAGGCTTCTGCCGTATTCTTTTGCATCAATTCGGTTAGAAAAACAAGCGCAAATGGAATAATCAGAATCCCAAATGGAGGTAGTACAAAGCTTCCGATAATTAGTCCGATGGTGGCAGCTCTCATGCCCCACTTCGACCCGCCTGCCTTATCGACAAAATGGAGATTCGCCAAGAAGTCCGCCAGAAACAATAGAACGGTTAATAGGACAAACATTGTCCAAGAAATCCAACTCAGTTCATTCGAATTTATCGCAAAGTGATACAGGACGATGCCAATCCAAATCATTAACACGGAAGGAATGATGGGATAGATAAGGCCAACAAAACTGAAAATAAAACAGACTATGATTAATAGCCAAAACAATATATCCATGGGTAAGTCACCTCTTTTTCTATTATAATCGAAATCATTAAGGGGGAAATCATGAAGATGAGGCAGAAAAAATAGAAGTTTTCCGACAGCAACAAATGGAGGATAAATACTATTATAAGTGATAAAAAGGCAGAAGTCGTAATTTCTGCCTTTATCATGCCACATTAGACTACTTTCTTTTTTGACTCTTCAATTTGTTCATCTCAAGCTCAGCAGCATATTCTTCTTGTGATTTCCCTTGCTTTTGACTCTCAGATTGAATCTTTCTGAATTTATTATCATTTAGATTTGGCATGAAGACACCTCCTTTTGAACATTGATATTTTGTACCTCGGGAACAGGATTATTCACCTACAAAACGGTAATTATTGCTCAAAGAAAGAAAACATCTGATACAATGATTGAAAAGTAATAATATAAGGACAGAAACTACAGAGGAGGAGTCTGAATGATCGGTTTGCTGAATGTTGGCAGTCTTTTGCTTGGAATCATAGCTTGGATACTTCCGGTGGTTAACCTTGCGGGGTATAAAAAAAATAACCGGAGTAATTGGGTCACGCTTTCCATTTTGAGTGTCAGTGCTTGTGCCATTTCCTTAAGCTTTCAGATTTTCTATCACTATCATCTCGTATTGATTGAGGATTGGTCTGCTATGATGGATATAACTGGTGCTGTGGCGAGTGCCGCCGCCATCCTTCTTATCGTTACCATCCTTCTAAATACCCTTACTTTGATGGTCTATCGTTCCAGAACTATACAATAAAGGAGTTAATGATGACAATTATCAATAAATTAAATCTCAATAAATATCAAAATATGGCTGTCCTCCATCAACCAAGTGACTATGATTTGTTTGATGGATATCAGACGGTTTTATCAAAGAATCATGATGCAATTTTCGTCTTTGTCGAAACAATCGAAGACATGGTGAAGCACACTCAACGCATTATTAAGGAGCAATCGTTACTTGAGAAAGGGTATGTGTTTTTTGCCTACCCAAAAAAGGGGAACAAGAAGTATGAAACCTTTGTTCACAGAGATGAAATTTTCCCGGCAATGAAGGTAGATGAAGATGGATATGTGGACAATAGTGATTTGAAATTCTCACGGATGGTGAGTATGGATGATGTCTTTACGGTCGTTGGCTTAAAGCGTGAAAAAAAGAAAGCTATAAAATCATCAGCGGCGAGTCAATGTGTAGCGGACTATGAGGATCATGTAAAAGACGTAGAAGAACTCTTAAAATATTATCCCAATGAACTCAAATTTTATCAAGAACTGACACCGGGCTACAAAAAAGACTGGGCTCGTTATATTTTCTCTGCAAAGCAACAGAAAACCCGTGAAAAACGCCAAGCACAAATGGTTGACATATTATCTCAAGGATATAAAACCATTGAATTATATCGTCAAAATAAGAAATAGAGTTTTGATTGGAAAATGATAGGCAAATTCTCCCCGCCTTTTTAAGGACAATAGGCATATCCCTATTGAAATCCTAATATGATGGAATATCTAATAGTTGGGGGAGGTTGCCTTGTAAATGAAGATCATACTGACAAAAGAGATGCTAGCTCATTACTTGGAACTAAATAAAAGGAAAAAAGAAATTGAAGCAGAGCTAGAAGAATTAAAGAAGACGTTTATTCAATATTTTGACGAGTCTGTTGGAAAGAATGTCAAAGGTGAGGTTCTCATAAGAGAATTCAAGCTACAAAGACAAATTAGGAAGATAGAAAAATATGACCAGGAAACGACCTTGAAGAGATTGGAAGAGCTAAATCTAAATGACCTCATTAAAAAGAGCCCAGATGAGAAAAAAATCAAGTCGGCGATTGATTTAGGTATTTTACAAGAAGAAGAGTTGAAGGATTGTAAGATTGTGAATACTTCTCAGGCGATTTATGTGAAAAATGTAGATTGATTTTCATAGAAAAGGTACTTAACATCAAGCATACTTTTTGTAAGAAATGAACTCCTAGCCTCTGTAAAAGAGAACTAGGAGTTTTTTGTTATTATTCAAGGTGGTCTAACACGTTCCTATCATCCAAACTAAATCTACCGGGAGTCCAGTTTGGAAGAAGTCCATAACCTCCAATGATTTGTCCCTCTAATTCGACAATTTTCTGTAGAAAATTCCTAGCAAGGGTAATAGAGCGCTAACATATTACCTATTGACTGAATAAAAAGACCTATCAAAATATTCACATAATTTAAAAAATGTGTTAACATATTTTTAGAAATAGAGATTTTTACCCTTTAATCAATACTTCTTCTTGTTTGACATTTCAGACCGATCCACCCTATTAAAAAGCTTTCTATCCCTATTAAATTCTGAAATACCAACAGGAACCCCCCAATCTATCCAATACATTTTTAAAGGAGAAATCATAATGATGAAATGGTTGAACAATAGAAAGCTAGGTACAAAGCTTTATTTAATTTTAATTGCAGCTGTTTTGGGGATTATAGTTAATAGTGGGGTATTTGTCTATGAACTTAACAGCACAGCTAAACAGCTAAAAAAGGAATTATATGATGAGCTTTTTCAATCTACTTTCTTACTTTTAAACGCAGACCGCGACTTTTATCAGGCTAATCAAGCTTTATCAAGCTATCTTGCAGAGCGTTCATCCTCTAGGCAAGTCTCAGATGAGTATCGAAAGAGCTACGAGGACAATCTTTCACAGGTAAAAGAAAGAATAAATTCCGCTAAGGAAATCATTCTAGCCGACAATGCCATCGATAGTTCCAAGGTAGAATCCCAGTTTAATGCCTTTTTTGATGATTTAGCAACATGGGAAACTAAAACGAATCAACTTTTTCAAGATACCAACGCATCTGTTACAGCATTAGGGAGCTTGAATAGTGAATTTAATTCCACCCGGGAAAAAATTGACTCAATCCAACAAAACTTGGAGTCGTCAGCCCTCAGTATGGTAGAGGCTATGGATAAAGAAAATAAGTTAACGATCAATGCAGGGATCATTATCATCGTTATTTTAGCAGTGCTGTTATTTACAGTAGGAATTCTTTTTATTCGAAGCGTGATGAATCCGATAAAGAAGCTTGTGGAAATTAATCAGAGAGTAGCAGAGGGTGATTTACAGGTAGAGCTTATTGATTTGCAACGCAAGGATGAGGTAGGAGATCTAGCGCTCTCATTTAATAGAATGATCGATAATTTACGGAAGATGGTCAGTCGTATTCAGGAGGTCTCTCAAAATGTGAACAGTCAGAGTGTCGGGCTTACATTGTCCTCGGCTGAGGTTACCCTAGGTGCAGAGCAAATCGCTTCCACATTAGAGCAGCTATCTTCTGGTGCAGAAAATCAGGCAAATCTATCCAGTGAAATTTCAAAATTGATTGAGGAGCTAAATATCCAGATAAGAGAATCCAATCAAGAGGGAGAAATGTTAAGAAATTCATCCCAGGAAGTTCATGAAATGTCAGGTCAAGGGAAAGAACAGATGAAGCATTCTGTAGAACAAATGAAGGAAATCACAGCTGTTGTCACAGATTCAGTTGAAAAAGTGAAAGGCTTAGATCAAAAGTCTCAAGAAATTTCGACGCTGGTAGATGTCATTCAAAATATTGCTGACCAAACGAACCTCCTTGCCCTGAACGCAGCCATTGAAGCAGCTCGCGCAGGGGAATCAGGAAAAGGATTTGCGGTGGTAGCAGAAGAGGTCCGGAAATTAGCTGAGCAAGTCCGGAGTTCAGTTGTAGATATAACTGGCATCATTCATGGTGTTCAGCATGAAACGAAGATGGTCGTGGAATTATTAGAAATGGGATTTGACAAGGTGGAGTCTGGATACAAGCAAATCCAAATTAGTACAGAGCATTTTGAAGCGATTAACCTTGCTATGGCAGATATGTTGGAACGAATTCAAAATGTAACAGCCAACCTAACAAAAATCGCAAAGAATAGTGAGCAAGTCAGTCAGCATGGCCAGGAGGTTGCTGCGACATCAGAACAAGCAGCTGCAGGGATTGAAGAAAGCTCTGCTACAGCTCTTCAGCAAAGCTCCACCGTACAAGAAATCTCTGGAAGTGCGGAAAAATTGTTTCAATTATCAGAGGAACTAAATGAAATGATTAAATTTTTTAAACTGTGAAAAGTAGGTTATATTAAAAAGCATATACTGAGGAAAGGGTTTGATGACAGGTAAGATTTAGTTGCTAGATTGGAGAAGCCTACAAAGCATAGACAATAGTAAAATCTTGAACTGCAATCTTGGATTGCAGTTCTTCTTTTTGTTGTATGTGACATGGGAAACAATGCTAAACTTAATTAGATTTATTTGCATTGTTAACAGGCGATATGGAGGTGTTAGGAAAAAATGAACAAAAAAACAGCATTGTTAGTTGGGGCTACGGGTCTGGTTGGGAATGAGCTGCTTCAGATTCTAGTAGACAGTCAAAAATACGAAAAGATCATTGCTTTAGTAAGAAGACCTCTTGAGATGAAACATCCCAATCTGCTTGAAGTCATATGTGATTTTGAGAGACTTGAGGAAGTAGAGCAATATTTAAAGGCTGATGATGTGTTTTGTACGTTAGGAACCACGATCAAGAAGGCGAAGACAAAGGAAGCGATGTATCGAATTGATGTAGAATACCCGATTGCCATTGCAAAAATGGCTAGGGAAAAGGGAGCAAAACAGTTTTTAATCGTAAGTTCTATGAACGCAAATAAAGAATCCCGCTTGTGGTATCCAAGGATGAAGGGAGAACTTGAGGAGAAACTAAAAGGAATTCCCTATGAAGCGATGTTGATTTTTCAGCCTTCACTATTGTTGGGGGATCGTAGTGAATTTCGCCTATTCGAGAGTATCGGTATTTGGATAGTTCGTGGTTTAGGTCGAATATTTGGAGAGAAAATAAGGAGTCGAATGGGGATAGAAGCAAAGACTGTTGCTACTGCAATGTTTCTAGTTGCTCAGAGAGAACATAAAGGGTTCCATGTTTATTCCACTAGACAAATGGAAGACATTCGCAAGTCTTTTGACATTTAATTTTTAAAGGGGCATTACCCTATCTTTATTTCCACTTTTATAGGGTTCATCCTGTTGAGAGATACCGAACCTGTTAATGCTTTACTCCGTCTTTCAGGCAATTCACAGTTGATCAGCGTTATGGGCATTGGTGGATTGCTCCTGCTCATTCAAGTGAGCTATACAATCAGTTTGAAACCAAGTAAACTGAATTGAAATTGTGTTTATGGAGTCTATCAACTAGCCGCAGGCGTTTATTATTTTTTATAGGAAGGAAAACTGCCTAACCTTCTTGAATAAAGAAACAAGAGAAATGACTAACTATTTAAAGGAGCTATATGTTTACCATGAACATAAATATAAAAAAATGTACCCTTGCGGATCTACACAAGCTTCAAGAAATAAGTTATGAAACTTTCTACGAGACATTTAAGGATCAGAATTCACCTGAAAATATGCAGGCCTATTTGGAACGGGCGTTCAACTTAGAGCAATTAGAAAAAGAATTATCCCATCGGTCTTCGCAATTCTTTTTTGTGTATTTAGATGGTGAAGTCGCTGGGTATTTAAAGATCAACACGGGTGCAGGTCAGTCTGAAGAAATGGGGGAAGAATCCCTTGAAATCGAAAGGATTTATGTAAGGAGCCATTTTCAAAAACATGGCCTTGGTAAACAGTTGTTCAATAAAGCAATAGAAATAGCCAAGGAGCTTGATAAAAAGAAAGTTTGGCTCGGTGTATGGGAAAAGAATGAAAATGCGATTGCCTTTTATAAGAAAATGGGGTTTGTTCAAACGGGAGCCCACTCTTTTTTTATGGGGGATGAAGAACAAACGGACTTTATCATGACCAAAACACTTTGAAGGAGGGTACTCTTGTATATACCAAAGCACTTTCAAATGGATGATGAAGAGGTTATTTATGATTTTATCGAAAAGCATGGATTTGCGCTTCTTTTTTCGCAGCATAAAGGAGAACCGTACGCGACTCATCTTCCATTAGAACTAAATAAAGATGAACATGCTTTATATGGCCATTTTGCCCGTACCAATGAACAATGGAAGGATATTGAAAACCAGCAAGTTCTTGTTGTTTTTCAAGGGCCCCACTGTTATATCTCGCCAACCTGGTACGAAACAACTAAGGCTGTACCGACTTGGAATTACGTGACTGTCCATGTGTATGGACAACTGGAAATAATAGAGGATGGTAAAGTAATATACGACTCGTTGGATGACTTGGTTAATAAATATGAAGGCCCTGATAGCCCGTACAATTTAGCAGAAATTGAACCTGGTTTTATCGATGGAATGATGAAAGGAATTGTGGCGTTTAAAATCAACATCACGAAAATTGAAGGAAAAGCAAAATTAAGCCAAAATCATCCGAGGGAACGACAAGAGTTAATCATTAAACAATTAGAAAGTACTTCTATTCAGGATAATTTACAAGTGTCGGAACTTATGAGGAAAAATCTTCAAAAATAAAAAAACTGTAAGGATAATGGTTATTTAATGGGGGAGGAATATGTCGAAGAAATGGTTTAAGAATTCCAGAATGATAGATCAATCGAAACTTAACGCAAAACAAATCATCATCCAATTGATTTTTTGTTTCATTCTTGGAGTTATTTTAGGGGTATTAGCGAAATTTAGTGATACCTTCCCAGCGAATGGTGCTATAGGAATGTTCTTTAACTTTATAAGTGACATTACAACTAATATTGGGATATGGGTGGCACTGGCAACGCTCATTGCTGTATGGAGTAGAAATCCTTTCATTGCGGCTATAAAAGTATTAACATTTTTCTTCGGAATGTTGCTAGCATACTATATTTATTCGCAAATGTTATTTGGTTTTTTCCCAACCTATTATTTTTTGCATTGGGGAATCATTGCATTGCTTTCTCCTTTTGCTGCTTACATCGTCTGGTACAGCAGAGGTGAAGGATGGGGAGCAGCCATTTGTGCGGCATTGCCTATCGGTTTGTTACTCACACAAGGATATCCATTCTTTTATGTCTTTTCCATTGTGACTGGGTTTGATTTATTTGTTGCTATTTTGTTGCTTGTATTGCTGATGAAATCAAAGTGGCAGTATTTAAAGGTGGTACCTTTGTCCATATTGATGTTTATCATATTGAGAAATTTTAATATTCTATCGTATATTTTTGGTGGTTTTTAAAATATGTTGAAATTGTTTATCAACTATCGGGATGGGGACTGGCTGTTGGATGAAAAAGGACAAGTAAAAGGAGTTATTAAATGCCTGAACAAAACGACGATTCGTTTAAAAATATGAATTTAAAAGACAAAGTATTAACAGTTATCGGAATTGCGCTCTTAATTATTCTGGTCCTCGGTTTTGTTTTCGGGATTTATTATTTTGGTTTCGTAGGAATATTCGAATTACTTGGTGTTCAATATCAATCTTTTTCGTCATTGGCTATATTTGTTGTCTGCTTCTTTATTTTAGGGATATTTGTTGATCTATTTTTTGGTGCTATGGCTAAAGTAGCCGTTGAAAACGAAACAGGAAGGGTAAAATCATTCTGTATTCAGCTGCTGTTGGCCTTTACATCGAACTGGCTCGTTCTTTTTTCAGTGGATGCGTTTATGGAGAGTATTACCCTTTCCTTGAAAGCGAAATTAATCGTTTCCTTCCTGTTAGCCTTATTGGAAGTAATTTTTGATAACAAAAAGAAAAGTAGCTTATTGCAAAGGGAATTGTAAAAAACAGGTAGAACTATGTTAATTACCAGGGGTATTGGATGTGTAGGGTGTAAGCAAAGATGAGGTTTATTCAGCAAAGGGTCAGCTTAGTTAATAAAAAGTGACTTCATGGCGAAAGAGGAGGGGGAAGGCATGGATAATAACAAGTTTAAAGAGTTTATTGAAATTACAAAAAGACTAAATGAAATTGAGATTATTCCCTTATTAATGGGTTCAGTTGGATTAGAAATCGTTACTGGCAAGGGCTGGAATGCCCAAGACTTAGACATTCATGTACCTGGTGATAAAAGAGGCTGGGAGGTTCCGCCGGAATTATCTATATTTAACTGGAATCCTATCATGACAATCATGAATTCAATGGGATATAAACTAATTGATTTGCATGAGCATGAGTTTTCGAAAGAAGGATTATCCGTTGAATTCGGTATTATTGACACATTACCAGATTTTGCAGGAGTACCATTAGAAGAATTAGAATTACATCGAGAGGGAGAAGTAGAGTATTATTTATTAAATCCTAATCAATATCTATCTGTTTACGAGTCTTCTTCGAAAGATAGTTATCGAGCAGATAAAAATAATCATAAAGATCTTAAAAAAATCGAATTCTTAAAGAGTATGGTATTTGATGACTAACCAATATTTTGTGTTCATATATTAAGAAAAATATTAATTGGTATAAAATAGAATTAGTGTATTTTAGAAAAAGATATGGGAGCGTGTTGATGAAAAGAGTAGATGTGGTTTATTCACTTATTTATGATGAAAAAGAAGAAAAGGTATTGATGGTTAAAAACACCAAATATGATAATTGGTCTTTACCGGGTGGTTCAGTTGAACAGGGTGAAAC
>DLCS01000107.1:0-239 GCA_002480735.1 Bacillaceae bacterium UBA7792
TTTGTGTTCTCGCAACGTCATGTAATCCACGTTCTATGCCGGTGGGCTGGAATGGTATGCAACAGACGATCCGGAAATCAGCTCCCATCCTGCTAATTGCTTAATGGCGAGGATTGGAAAAAGGGTAGATAATGAATCGATACAAAAATTTGACCGACTTCGCTTTATGAATCGTTTTATGTATTAGGCTCTTTTCCAAACCCAGATGATATTAAACAATGTTAATGTACAGTGTTGAT
>DLCS01000107.1:445-5519 GCA_002480735.1 Bacillaceae bacterium UBA7792
TTTTATTCGGTACGAATAACGTAGAGAACGTACACGTATAAGGCGGTATACTAATCAACAACCCAATATAACAGTGCCTAAACAAAAATAGGTAGTCTAGATTTTTTACTTACGCCGAGGAGGATTACTCATGATTATTGAGGAGATAATGAAATCCAATGTACACACATTAGCTAGGGAAAATACGATTGAAGATGCCATCCAACTTATGAAGGAAGAGCGAATCAAACATATTCCGATCGTTGATGATGAAAACCATTTAGTTGGAATTGTTACTGATCGTGATGTAAAAGAGTCTACTCCGTCTATTTTCCAATGTGATGCGCATAAGGAGGTTCTCGATCAGCCTTTGGAGTCGATTATGAAGACAAATCTCGTTACCGGTCATCCTCTTGATTTTGTTGAGGATGTAGCAGGGATATTCTATGAAAGTCAAATTGGTTGTTTGCCAATAATTAAGGAAAATAAACTAGTAGGGATCGTTACACAAACAGATTTGCTCCATACACTCGTTGAATTAACAGGTGCGCATCAGCCTGGATCGCAAATTGAAATTCGAGTTCGCAATAAACCAGGTGCGTTATTTCGACTTTTTTCCGATATTCAAAACTGCAAGGTCAATATTTTAAGTGTACTGGTATACCCTGATAAAAAGGATGAGTTCTACAAAATTATTGCCTTAAGAATCCAAACGATGAATCCATTACGATTGATTGAGGAGCTAGAAAGGTCGGGCCATCAGGTACTTTGGCCACATCTTCCGGGGATGGACGCATGATGCGGGATTCAATATTTATTTTTTCTGAGGAACAACTAAAATACAAGTTTAATAAAGATCATCCTTTTAATCAGTTACGTTTAAAGCTCACGCTAGATTTATTGCAAAAGATAAATGCGATATCCGATGAGGATATAATTCTACCAAGAATGGCAAGTGATGAAGAGTTGGAGCTGATTCATGATCCCAAATATGTAGCTGCTGTAAGAAAAGCTGGGAATGGAGAACTTTCAGCTGATACAGCGGAAAGCTATGGGCTTGGTACAGAAGATACACCGATTTTTCCGGGAATGCATGAGGCAAGCGCTCTTTTAGTGGGTGGCACCCTAACAGCCGTTGATTACGTGATGGAAGGCAAGGTGAAGCATGCATTGAATTTGGGCGGTGGACTTCACCATGGCTTTAAAGGGAAGGCTTCAGGTTTTTGTATCTACAATGATAGTTCAGTCGCAATCAAGTATATGCAGGAGAAATACCAGGCACGGGTTCTATACATAGATACGGACGCCCATCATGGGGACGGAGTGCAATGGGCCTTTTATGATGATCCTACCGTATGTACCTTCTCCATTCATGAGACAGGAAGATATCTTTTTCCTGGTACCGGGAATGTGAACGAAAGGGGTCAAGGCAAGGGATATGGCTATTCCTTCAATATTCCTGTTGATGCCTTTACAGAGGATGACTCCTGGCTTGATGCATACACAACGTCAGTTAAGGAAATTGCGGAATTTTTTAAACCAGATGTGATTTTGACCCAAAATGGAGCGGACGCTCACTATTTGGATCCCCTTACCCATCTATCGGCGACGATGAGAATTTATCGAGAAATCCCCAAGCTTGCCCATGAAATCGCCCATCAATATTGTGATGGAAGATGGATTGCGGTCGGTGGAGGAGGATATGATATTTGGAGAGTGGTGCCCAGAGCTTGGAGCTTGATTTGGCTGGAAATGACCGAAAATAGAAATGTGGCTGGTGATTTGCCAAAGGAATGGATTGACTTTTGGCAAAAGGAAGCTCCTGTCACCTTGCCTGCACAATGGGACGATCCCGACAACTTATATAAACCGATTCCTAGAAAGGCAGAGATTACAGAAAAAAATGCACAAACTGTACTCAATGCTCTTTATCCAATCAGAAAAAAATGAGAGGACTAGATTTTACTCTAGTCCTCTTCTCTTTCTCATCTTATCCATTGTTGTCGCCTGATCCATCCCCTGGATCATCAATTCCATCGTCTGGTGGATTGGTTGGCGGTAGTTCTGGTTTTTCCTCACCTGGATTTTCAACTCCAGGATTGTCTACCTGTCCGATTCGTACCTCTCCAGAAGGTGCCGACTCATTACCAGCTATGTCGACTGCAGTCACATAATAGCTTCCATTTCCTCCTGTAAAGGATAGTGCAGCCCCAACCTTAATAGAGGCAACCTTGCTGCCGTTTTTATAGACTCTGTAACCGATGATGTCTCCTTCAGGGTGTTTGGCCCAGGTAATGGTGGAACCCGAGACATGAGCGGAAACTGGGGCAGGAACCTTTCCATTATCCTGCATTTTATCATCAGGCAATAAAATTTTTGCCCACCGATCCTTTGCTGGGATGAGATGCTGTGGGTTAATCTTAATCCCAAATATTTGTTCAATATAATCAGGATTTAGAATTAAGCCTGCCTCTGAGAACTCCGCTGGTGTGGAATCCAACGCTAAATATTTCTTGTCTCCAATCTGGACATATCTGCCAAGTACGAGGCTGTCATCCACCTTCGTTGGAACAAATTTAGCATTAAAAAGGTCGGTTTCAACAAGTCCAGCCTGGGAACAAGCGTCAGATGGCAATAATCCTGAAATGGCACAGAAGGATCGTCTTACGATTCCACCTGGCATTTTTATGGTTTCGGTTGATTTTACTACATCTGGTGCGACGTCGTAGGCTGCGTTCATGAGCTGGGCCCATAAATAGATATTCCGATTTGAATAGGAAAGCCCTTTGTAAGTCACCTGCAATGGTTTAGGTGTGTCATAACCAATCCAAGTTCCAAAGGAGACATTTGGATTAATTCCGACAAACCAGGCATCTTTATACTCCTGTCCAGTTCCGGTTTTTCCAGCCCAGTCTGAGCTGAACTTCAGTCTGCTGTTCAATGAAGCAGCCGTACCCGACCGAATGACATCTCTTAGCATGTCATAGGTTAAATAAGCTGTTTGTGGGCTGAATACGTCAACTGGCTGAACCTCATGCTGATAGATCACATTGCCTTCCTTGTCGACGATTTTTTCAATCATATAAGCATCAATGAATTGACCGCCATTGGCAAACGTTCCGAAAGCATTGACATTTTCTTCAACGGTCACTCCATTTGTAAGACCACCCAGTACTGTAGAGCGGTTTGTGAAATCATCAGGTACTAAAGATGTGAAACCCATTTTGACTAAATAATCTGCAGGTCGTTTGTCTAGTATATCGACATATGCTTTAACCGCCGGCACATTATAGGATTTTGCCAATGCATAGCGAGCTGATACTAATCCACTATAACCGCCTCCATAGTTACTTGGCCATGGCTTGCTCGAACCTGGTTTCAAGGTAAGGGGTAAGTCAGGCAAGATCGTACCAGGAGCCAAGCTACCGAGCTCAATGGCTGGTGCATACACCAAGAGCGGCTTCATCGTGGAACCATTTGATCGTTTGGCACTTGTCGCATGGTTCAGCTGTTGCTGGCTGAAATCTCTTCCTCCAACGAAACTAAGAATTTTCCCAGTCTTGTTTTCAATTAATATAGCTCCTACCTCAACAGGCTTATTAACTTTTACTTGCTCACCTGTTTCTGGATCCTTTTCTGTTACTTGAATATCACTTCCGTAATACTGGAATTCATCCTTTGCTTTTTGCATGGCATCATAGATGTCTTTATGAATTGTTGAGTGGATTTCATATCCGTTTTGGCGCAAATCTCGATCTGCCAATGCCAAGTATTCATTCTTCAAATCCTCATCATTTTTCAAATCATCTTCGGTATATCCATCTTTTTCAGCCAATATCTTGGATAAAATATCGACTGCCCTTTGTTCAATTTCAAAGGTAAGCCATGGATATTTTTCCTGAGGACTTGTGCTTGGTGGAATGAAATCCTTTGTAATATCATAACTAACTGCATCATTATATTGTTGTTCGTTAATAGAGCCGTTGTCATACATCCTTTTCAATACGGTTTTCATTCTTGTCATACCGGGCTCTAGATTCTTCTTGATTTCTCCTTTGTTCGTAAAAGGTGTATATCCAAATGGACTTTGTGGCAGACCGGCAATAAAGGCAGCCTGTGGCAGCGATAATTCCTTTGCAGGTACTCCAAATATGCCCTTAGCGGCAGCTTGCACCCCAGCAATATTGCGGCCGGAGGAGTTTCTTCCAAAGGTTGAAACATTAAGATAAGCTTCTAAGATTTCCTTTTTGTCAAAGAAGCGCTCTAATCGGAGTGCTAATAGGATTTCTTTTGCTTTACGTTCATAGGAAACTTCATTGGTTAATACTTGGTTTTTAATAAGTTGTTGCGTAAGTGTAGAGCCACCTGTCTGTGTAGCAGAATTCGTAACATCT
This sequence comes from Bacillaceae bacterium UBA7792, assembly GCA_002480735.1. GTDB lineage: Bacteria > Bacillota > Bacilli > Bacillales > Cytobacillaceae > Robertmurraya > Robertmurraya andreesenii. The sequence continues at coordinate 4,819 of DLCS01000107.1, forward strand.
TGTAATAAGCCTCGTACAACCGCTTTTGGTACAATGCCGTTATGTTCACGGAAATACTCATCTTCTGTTGCCAGTACTGCATTAATAACATCTGGTGCAACATTTTTTAGTGAAGTTTCGCGGCGATCTAAATCTGTCCGTAATTTTCCGATATAAATATCGTTGGCAAAATAAATTTCACTTGTTTCTTCATAGCTAAAAATTTGATCTCGCAATTCATCTTTTGAGCGTAAAGGCTCTTCTTTTACAAGAGAAGCGAAATAACCAGCTCCTACTGAACCGACAAATACAGTGCCAACCAATGCAAAGACTAAAAATAGTAAAAATAAGTTCCAGGTAACGCTACCTGAAATACGTAATTTCTTCATCCATTTTTGTTCAATTAATGTATCGATCTTTGCATTGATTTTTTCAATCCAATCCTTCAATGTATCGACCTCCTAAAATCTTGTTTATTATAGCACATATTGTTTTAGCTCGAACATAGTTATTGACTTTGAAATAGATTCGTATAGAATAATGTTTATAGTTTTCTAGTGATGAAGAGTTTGGAGTAGTTTCTATATTCCCTGTTTAGAGAGCCAGTGGTTGGTGAAAACTGGTCATAATGTAGAGACGAATTACGTGCTTGGAGCTTAGACGTGCGCGCCTGCGATAAAGGCGGTTGAATGAAGTGGAAGGTGGATGACATCTTCAAGCCG
>DLCS01000149.1:0-3434 GCA_002480735.1 Bacillaceae bacterium UBA7792
CGCCTGCTGCGCCATAAATTTCTTCTCCTTTAATTCATCGCGTTTCCCCCGTTTATTTTTCAATGTTGCATGTGTCGGGTCTTTCTCGTATTGCTCCCGACGGTTCAATCGCTCAATTCCGTTTGGAACTAGATTGAATTGTTGATCGTTCATAAGTGCGGAAACACCAATATTGGAACGCTTCTGCTCCATATCTGGATAGATTTTCTTGAAGTAGCCTTCAGCTGTGCCTGGGGTATAGGATTCTGGTTCTGGATAGGTCGTTATCACTCCTTCAAAATTTCGTAAAACGACCTTGTCAGCGCTTTGAGAAATCAAATAGTTTGGCTGAAGAGCAATTTTCCCTCCTCCACCTGGGGCATCGACGACAAAGGTTGGTACAGCATATCCAGAAGTATGACCACGCAAGCCTTCAATAATTTCCAGTCCCTTAGAAACAGGGGCTCTAAAATGTCCGATCCCCTCTGATAGGTCACATTGATAAATATAATATGGACGGACGCGGATTTTCACAAGGTCATGCATCAGCTTCTTCATAATTGGCACGCTGTCATTGATTCCTGCAAGAATAACAGATTGATTTCCTACAGGTACACCCGCATTAGCCAGCATTTCGCATGCTCTTTTGGAATCTTCGGTAATCTCAATCGAGGTATTGAAATGCGTATTTAACCAGATCGGATGATATTTTTTAAGAATATTGCATAAATTCTCCGTAATCCTTTGCGGAAACACAACAGGAGCTCGGGTACCTATGCGAATGATTTCCACATGGTCGATCTCACGCAAATTCTTTAGAATATACTCGAGGATCGTATCATTAATCAAAAGCCCATCCCCACCTGAGATAAGGACATCTCTGACTTCCGGTGTTTGGCGAATATATTGAATGGCGTCATCCAGCTGCTTCTTTGGAACCCCCATTCCAATTTGTCCGGAAAATCTTCTCCTTGTGCAATATCGACAATACATGGAGCATTGGTTTGTGACAAGAAATAGTACCCTATCTGGATAACGATGCGTTAAGCCAGGAACGGGAGAATCTTCATCCTCATGTAGTGGGTCTTCAAGGTCGTATTTCGTTTTGTGGATTTCCTTTGAAACGGGTACTGATTGCATGCGTATCGGACAACGTGGATCATCTGGATTCATGAGGGATGCATAATATGGAGTGATATTTAATGGAATGGTTTTCGTTGAAATACGAACTCCCTCTTCCTCATCTGGTGTAAGATTGATTACCTTCTTGAGATCATCAAGGGTTCTGATTGTATTTGTAAGCTGCCACAGCCAATCATTCCACTGCTCTTCTGTGACATCCTTCCATAATTCGATATCCTTCCAATGCCGTTCTGGCTTATATAAGCTTTGTCTCATTTCACTTCCCCCTATTTTCGTATTTGCCATTAATCATGCAAGAATTATGCCAAAGCTAATAGGGGAGAGAAAACACTATTTTCAATGGTTTTATCATATAAATCCCTTGCTCAAAAAGAAAACATGCCGATTATTCGGCATGTTGGTTCAGTTGATATTTATGAATTTTGTACTGCAGAGTTTGCCTCGGAATATGCAGCCGCTTAGCCGCCTGCTGAATATTCCCTTTCGTTTCAGAGAGCGCCTTCTTAATTAATTCCATTTCAAAATTCTCTACATTCTTACGAAAAGAGACCGAATGTTCTGAATCAAGAAGTTTCACCTGCTCCTTACTGACCTGTTCCCTCAGCATAATCGGAAGATGCTCTATTTCTAATAACTCACTCTCACACATATTCATCATATATTCGACCGTGTGCTTTAATTCCCGCACATTTCCTGGCCAATTGTAGCTTAAGAAAATCTGCTCTACATCCACACTTATGCCTTCGATCTGCTTTTTAAGAATCCGATTGAATTTCTCTATAAAAACCCTTGTTAAATAAAGGATATCCTCCGTTCTCTTTCTCAATGGAGCAAGTTCAAACATCAGCACATTTAAGCGATAAAATAAGTCAGGACGAAGCATTTTCTGTTCAAGGGCTTGCTTCGGATGGACATTCATGGCAGCGACCACTCTCACATCTACAACCGTATCCCTTGTACCGCCAACCCTTCTAATGATCCCATCCTCAAGAACACGAAGGAGCTTTGCCTGAAGGTCTATCGGCATCGCGTGGAGCTCATCGAGAAAAAGTGTACCTCCATCAGCAAGTTCAAACAATCCTGGGCGTTCAACTGCCCCTGTATAGCTCCCCTTTGAAGTCCCAAAGAGAATGCTTTCAAGTAAGGTTTCTGGAATGGCCGCACAATTTTGAGCGATAAAAGGAAACCCCGCCCGTACAGAGGCATGATGAATCCCCTGCACAAATAACTCCTTCCCCGTACCACTTTCTCCGTACACTAGAATCGGTGAATGGGAAGCTGCTAGTTTCTCAGCTTCTTTCTTTACCTTGGCGAACTCTGGATTCACCGTTAAAAGATCATCCAAAGTATAGGTCACCACACTCTGCTTTTTTGGAACCTTCTTTTTCGCAAGAAGCTTTTTTTGCAAGTCGACTAGCTGTTCAGATAATTTTTTCATACTTGTATAATCTTTGGCAATTTCCATGGCACCGACCATTTCCCCTTTAACGAAAATCGGCAGCGTCGTATTCATCGTTTCAATCTTCTTCCCGTAGACATTCGTATAGGCCTGTGCCTGGTTGTAAATGGCCTTTTTTGTTTCCAAAACCTTAAGCAAGGTGCTTGTGCTCTCATTCAATGAAGGAAATACGGAAAGAAGTGGTTTTCCGATTACATCAGTAACCTTTAGTCCGTCATGGTTGGCAGCTACTTCATTATAAAAAATAGTTTTTCCATCTGTATCGACGACATGAATTCCTTCATCAATTCGCGATAAAATCGCTTTTAGCACTTCACTTGAAATTGCAATCCCCTCTGTCACCTCATCACCTGCCATCTATGTTCGGTGCCGAAAAGTCAGCATGAAGTGGCAATTATTCGGCATCCTATGCTACATCTTACTTAAATCCTTCACCCACACATTCATATCCTCAATCTTATCAAAAATATAGCAGTTATTCGTTAGCCTTCCACGATAAGCATATCCAAGCTGATGCAGCGCAGCATTCATGCCAAAGGAGAGGGCTCTCGCTATGGAGTAGGAGCAATAGACCCCTTGCTTGACTAGCTGTTCCTCGAGTTTCTCCAGTAGAATCTTCATCAATCCGTATTTTCGATGTTCAGGTAAGGTAGCGCAATCAGTCAGCTCAGCATTTTGGTAAAAATTGTTGACCTCAGCGGATGCCGCACTAACGATTTTCTCCTCACAGTAGAAGGCATAATAAATGGTCCCTTCATCGATCGTTTTTTCAATATAGCCAGGTTCATGCAATGGTGTAGGATAAATTTTAAACACCTGCTGATAAAGCTCTGCAAGCCTTTTAGCATCCTCT
>DLCS01000149.1:3486-10689 GCA_002480735.1 Bacillaceae bacterium UBA7792
AAGCCTTTTAGCATCCTCTTTACCGATAAGGGTTAACTTATACTCCTCTGGAGGAGCGACCCCTTCAAAGCTCCGCTCCAACAGCTGTACATTTTTTACAATTCCATCCTCCTTAAGAATGTCATTGCTATTCCTGCGCTCATTTGAGAAATATTTGCAAAAGAAATAACCGTCAGACCCTAAAAAATAGCGATCAATCAATGCCTCACACTGATATCCTTTTTCGATAAGCGGTAAAAACTGCTCCCTTCTCCCCTTAATAATCAGCTTCTCAGTCATTTCCTCCTTCGCTATTTCCTCTGCCTTTTCAATGGCTTTATCAAGATCCCCCCGCAAATCATCAATGCGTATTCGCTTGTTAAAGGGATCGGAAAATATCTCTAGCATATATTGCTCTCCCTTTAGAAAAGAGGTCGTTGCTGGCATGTTCTTTCACTCCTTTCGATAAGCAATCCATTTTTCCCTACGATAGCTTAAAACTAATGAGCTTAAGTTCAGTCATCTCGTCCATAGCATATTTGATTCCTTCCCGTCCCATTCCGCTTAGCTTCACGCCCCCATACGGCATATGATCAACCCGGAAGGTTGGGATATCGTTAATCATCACTCCACCGACATGTAATTCCTTTGCCGCCTTGAATGCCCGTTGGACATCCTGTGTAAACACACCAGCCTGCAGACCATATTTTGATTCATTGACAAGCTCAATTGCTTCCTCAAAAGAGCTGACTCGATTGATATGAACTACAGGGGCAAAGGCCTCTTCGCAGGATATCTTCTCATTTGGCGGAACATTTAGTAGAACAGTAGGCTGAAGGGCTCCATTTTCTTCCTTCCCACCTAATACAATCTCGGCCCCCTGACTTTCTGCACTCCGAATCCAGCCCAATACTCTTTCCTTCTCTGTAGGCGAAATCATGGCAGAAATATCGGTGCTTTCATCAAGGGGATTTCCGATCACAAGCTTCTTTGCTTCTGAAAGGAATTGTTCAACGAATGGGTCATACAAATTCTCATGAACGTAGATACGCTGGACAGAAATACAGACCTGACCTTGAAAGACAAAGGCACCGGATACGATTCTTGGGACGATCTCCTCTATTTTGGAATGTTCATCCACAATAACAGCTGAATTTGATCCTAATTCTAATGTAACCCTTTTTAAACCAGCATTCTCGCGAATATATTTGCCCACTTCAGGGCTTCCTGTAAACGTTATCATTTCAACTCGTTCATCTGCTAACAGGACATCTCCGATGACTCTTCCACTTCCTGTGACGACATTCAGGGCTCCGTTTGGTAATCCAGCTTTATGAAAAAATTGTGCAATTTTATATGAAGATAATGGGGTTTGAGAGGCTGGCTTCAAGACAACCGTATTTCCACTTGCAATGGCAGGACCAACCTTGTGTGCAACTAGATTCATAGGAAAGTTAAAGGGTGTAATGGCTGCCACAACACCTAGGGGCTCTTTGACTGTATAAGCAACACGGTTCTCTCCACCTGGAGCAGCATCCATTGGGATTGTTTCACCAACCAACCTTCTTGCCTCCTGGGCGGCAAATTTGTAGGTCATGATGGTCCGTTCGACTTCTCCTCTAGCCGCTTTCAGAGGTTTTGCCGCTTCCAAGGCAATGATGCGAGCGCATTCGTCTTTATGTTCTTTGAGCAATTCTACGACTCTATCAAGAATATCGGCTCTTTCATAGGCAGGCATGTTCCGCAATGTACCTGCTGCCTTAGCGGCTGCATCGATTGCACGCACAATATCGGACTCTGCAGCCACAGAAACCTCGGCAATCAGCTCTTGATTGTAAGGACTGAACAAGCTAGCATATTCCTTCGTTTCAACCTCGTTTCCATTTATCCATAAGGATTGCTTCATATTTTACATTTCTCCCCTTCCAAGTAAAATTGACGCTTACATAAATTGTAACGGATCATGGGATGAATGAAAAGAAATCAAAAAGGCCTGCCATGTAGACAGACCTCACACTTAAACAGTTGCTTTATCTTTTATATTGCCACTTTTTGCTTTTTCGACAATATCTCTCGCAATCCAAACTCCGCATGCACTTGCTTGAGCAAGTCCTCTTGTCACTCCAGCACCATCACCGCCCACATACAAGCCGCTAATTTCTGTTTCAAAGCGGTCATTAAGCTTTGGACGGGCCGAATAAAATTTTGCTTCGACACCATAGAACAGCGTATGCTCAGACGCTAAACCAGGTGAGACAACGTTTAATGCCTCAGTCATTTCAATCAAGCTCTTTAACGTGTTATACGGTAAAACCAAACCTAAATCTCCAGGGACAGCCTCTTTAAGGGTTGGCTCAAGGAAGCCTTCTTTAATCCTTTTTTCAGTAGATCTTCTCCCTTTTAAAATATCTCCATATTTTTGAACGATGATGCCACCGTTTGATAAGGCATTAGCCAGTTTCGAAATAGCAATGGCATATTCATTTGGTTTGTCAAATGGCTCTGAGAACGTATGGGAGACAAGCAAAGCAAAGTTCGTGTTCGGACTGCCAAGCTTCGGATCCTTATAGGCATGTCCATTGGCCAGCATTGTTCCCGAATGGTTTTCTACAACCACATGACCGGATGGGTTGCTACAGAAGGTACGGACGGTTGTTCCAACGGAGGTGTTAAAGGTAAATTTCCCCTCGTACAGATGTTCATTAATTTCTTCCATAACGATATTTGAAGTCTCAACCCGGACCCCTACATCCACCTGATTGCTAATCATTTTAAGGCGGCGTGCTTTTAGAAGCTTTGACAGCCATATAGACCCATCACGCCCAGGAGTGATGACCACTTTATCAGCGGTGATCGTTTCACCTGATTTTAGTTTGATTCCCGTAACCTTATGACCACCTGATTGCTTTTCTGTAACCAAGTCCTCGACTTCCGTCTTAAAGACCATGTCAATATGCTCTTTCAAATGCTCATAAATATCCATCAAAATTTGCAGATTCTGCTCCGTTCCCAAATGTCTTACCTGGGCGCGCAATAGCTTCAGCCCCGCCGCATAGGCCCTTCTTTCAATATCTTTGACTTCAGGTGTTAATGGATCAGTAATGCTTCTTGTTGCCCCATGCTTTAAATTAATTTCATCCACATATTTGATTAATTCAACCACCTTTGAATCTGGCAAATAGTCGGTCATCCATCCCCCGAATTCACTCGTAATATTGAATTTTCCATCTGAATAAGCCCCAGCTCCACCAAAGCCATTTGTAATCGAACAGGCAGGGAGACAGCCAGCAAATTCCTTCCTACCAGCAGCAGGTGGACATTTTTCTATCTTTTTCTGCAAAATCGGACAATTTCGCCTATAAATATCATGTCCCTTATCAATTAGCAAAACCTTTGCTTCCGGCATTTTTAGCATTAGTTCATAGCTTGTAAAAATTCCAGCAGGTCCTGCACCTACAACGATCACGTCATAATTTGTTTTCATCTACTATTCCCCCTGTTGTTCCGCATATTCGCTATCTATCGCCATCAAATCATCAATTTTCGTATTTATCAATCCCTTACATAATATATCAGACAAAATATTTATGGTCAACATTAAAATACGAACTATTAATTTATATTTAACTATATCGTTCGGATATATTCCTTTAGCACTAATTCAAGATACATAAAAAAAAGATACCTCTTTTGGTAGAGATATCCCTAATATTTCAAATTCTAATCATTAAATAGCTGCAAAAACTCTCCGTAGCCCTCTTCCTCAAGCTTTTCCTTTGGTATAAATCGGATGGCAGCTGAGTTGATACAGTACCGTAAACCAGTTGGCCCTGGTCCATCATCAAATACATGACCAAGATGAGAATCGGCCGTTTTACTGCGTACCTCGGTTCGGATCATAAAATGGCTGAAATCCTGTTTCTCCTTAATCTCTTCCTCTTCAATCGGTTTTGTGAAGCTCGGCCATCCACATCCCGCATCAAATTTATCCTTTGAGCTAAACAAAGGCTTACCAGAAATAATATCTACATAAATCCCCTCGCGGAATTCGTTCCAATATTCATTACGAAAGGGAGGCTCCGTGCCATTATTTTGTGTTACCTCATATTGAAGAGGAGTTAATTTTTCTTTAAGATTTTTATAATCACTGTTATTCAATTCAGTCACCCCAGTACTTTGATTTGAATGCCTCTCGTCCAGAACCATGGCTATAGGCTTGATACCTGGTAGGATTCTTCTTGTAAAAATGCTGGTGGTATTCCTCTGCCTCGTAAAACGGCTTTGCGGGAAGAATTTTGGTCGCAATCGGTTTGTTAAAACGACCGCTATCCTGCAGTTTGTTTTTCGATTCCTCAGCTAGTCTCTTTTGTTCGTCATTATGATAGAAAATCGCTGTTTGATAGGACTCCCCACGGTCATAAAACTGGCCGCCTGGATCCGTTGGATCAATTTGCTGCCAATAAAGCTCGAGCAGCTTTTCATAAGGAAAGACAGCTGGATCAAAGGTAATTTGCACCGCCTCAAGATGTCCCGTTGTCTCACTGCAAACCTCTTCATAGGTCGGATTTTCCTTATGTCCTCCGGTATAGCCAGACACCACCTTGATAATGCCCGGCTGTTCATCGAAGGGCTTGACCATACACCAAAAACAACCACCAGCAAAAGTAGCGAGCTCATAGCTTTGATTCTCCATAATGCCACACCCCTTTGTTCATCCTATTGTTGAGCAGTTGGAACGAGTAATGTAAATTGAATATCATCATTTTTCAAATCAAACTTATTGACCTTTACCTTTATATCACTTTTTAGCTTCATCTCCTGTAAGGAAACATAAATCAGCTCATCATTTGGCTGAATCGTGACCCATTTTGGAAAATCATATTGGTCTCTAATAAATTTGAGTACAAAAGAGACTGGTAGAGGAAGTTGTCCGACAGAAATTGATTTTTGCCTAAGAATAAGATCTCCATTTGGCAGCGCCTCTGGTTCAAATGTGAGCTTCATTTCGATATCTTGGGTAAAGACCTTCATCGTTCCAAGAAGTTCAACCTCATCCTGCAGCATAACTTTATAATCAATTGGACTTTTAAATCCTTCCTCTTCAATATAATGGTTAATAATTTGATTCAAGTCCTGTTTGTTCGTTTGGATCTTAAATTGGACATCTCGACCTGCTTTTTCATTGCTTTTAGGTACAGCCTCATCCTCAATAGGAAGATTGATTAGAATCACCATCAGGAAAATCACGAGGATGTTGATTCCTAAAAGGAGAAAAAACAAAAGCTTCCATTTTTTATTCATCCTCTTCATTCCCCTTTTTCATAGCTAAAAACTTCTTATCTGCAAGATCATGAAGGGCTTCATCCTGAAGGGTTGTAAAAGCTTTTTCAGCAATCAACTGATACCCTTGATCATTTGGATGAAAATAATCAGTGTAAAGTAGATTTTCTTCATTCTCTCTGAATTCATCAGCAATATCAACAAATATGGTATTTTCATATTTCTGCAATACGGATTGACTTACTTGATTCCACTTTTTCATAACCATATCTAATTCTTTCATTTCATTGAAATAAGCATAAAACGGATTATAGAGTCCGATTAATACGATCGTCGCATCCGGTTTTTCTTTTTGAATCGATTGAATTAAAGATGAGAGCGTTTTTTCATAGCCAATTAAGGCCTTATCGAAATCCTCAAGCTGTAGTCCTGTAAAATTCTCTCTTACCACCTTCATGACATCATTTCCACCTGTCGTGATCATGACGATGTCCGCTTTTTTAAGAGCTGCTTTCACTTCTTGCGTCTTTACCCGATTGAGGACCTGTGAAGTACGATTCCCACTTACACCAAAGTTATAAAAAACAGCGTCTTCTACACTCTTTTCTTCTTCGAGGCGCTCCTCCAAATAAGGAAGGTAGCCACCTCTTTTTGTACTGTCTCCTACCCCCTGAGTTAATGAATCACCAATTGAAACAATGGTATAGGTACTTGGAATAAAATCAGATGTAATATTCTCTTTTAGGTCAACCGTTGATTGTTTAACCGCCATAGACCTATCTAATAATGGCTCATTGCTACATCCTGCTAAAAGAAAGAAACAAAGAAAAAAAGAGGTGAATATTTTCTTCATCTTTTCACCATCCTTTTATTGTCTGCTATTATTTTTTACCTTATTCATTATAACAAGGATTCATTTCCTCGAAAAGCAAAGCTATTCAGAGTTCAGTATTAATTGCAGCCTTATGTGTATGGAGTGAGCGTGTTTTGCTTGGTACAAGCAACTTAGTGAGCCCATACGCATAAGGCGGAAAAGAAGCTATAACAAAGTCTATAACCGCATAAAAAAAATAGACCTTAAATTAAGATCTATTGTAACGCCTTCATATCTGTAATAATATCGGCAAAAGGAGTATCTTGCGAACCCTTATAATATTTCATAATTGTTCCCTTTTGATCGACCAAATAAAAGTAGCCTTGATGGATCACTTGATCCTCATTTTCCGGTTTTTTCACTAAAGCCTTAAAGTTATCTAAGGCGAAGGATTCAATAAAGGCTTGATCATAACCAGTCAAAAAATGATAATTGCTATAATCGAGGTCAAAGTTCTTTCCGTATTCCTTCAATTTTTCTGGTGTATCCACTTCAGGATCAACAGAGAAAGAGACAAATTCAATATTTTCAATGCCCTCTTCCTTGGCCATCTTTTGCAGCTTTGCCATATTAAAAGTCATTGGTGAGCAAATGGTTGTGCAATTTGTGAAGATAAAATCGGCCACCCAGACCTTTCCTTTTAAGTCCTTCAGCCCAAATTTTTTGCCCTCATGATCAGTAAATGTAAAATCTTTAATGTGATAGTTTAAAGGATCCTTAATCCCTGTGTTTCCGCATGCGGATAACAAAACCAAGACCATTAATGCCATCAAAATACGACGTGACTTCATGTTTTCACCTGCAATCCCCAATTCATTCAAGGTTCATTGTAGCAGACAGTTATGAAAGAAGAAAGAAAAAAGTATGGCGAAGCTGTGAGCGATACTTTCAAAACTATGATTCTCTCATTTCTTCATCCAACGGCACACTTATCGTAAACGTAGTCCCGACATTTTTTTCACTGACGACATCAATTCTCCCCTTCATTCTCTCAATGATTTGATAGCAAACCATGAGGCCCATCCCCGTCCCTTTTTCCTTGAGGGAATAAAAGGCTGTCCCTAAACGGT
>DLCS01000148.1 GCA_002480735.1 Bacillaceae bacterium UBA7792
CAATTAAGGATTCCGCTTACGAGTCGGCCAGGACGACTAAAAGAAATCGGTAATCCTTCGCCAAAGGTTACTTGAATATTTACGCTCTGTGCCAGATGATAGATGAGGGTCACATATCGGTCTGGATTGGTGTAAAAGAGTACATAATCATCAAGCCTCGTTCCCGCTGATTTGATTCTCTCAAACACTTCCTTCAATTCAAGCTCTTCCGTTTTTGCCGAAAAGAAGGAAAGATTCGGTTCTTCATTTGCATGCTCCAAATCATAAATATAGCTTAGAGGTGAAGCGTCACCCCAAGAAATTGCGGATAGGCTTGTCCGCTCTGGAATTTGAATGCCCCGAACCTGATCCACGGGCAGCTTATGGCTATTTTCCGGCAATATCAATCTTAAGAACTCTTCCTCCAAATAACTCAATCTCAAATCGGATTGAAGGAAAAAGATCTGATGTTCAGAAGCTTTAGCATGTTGGATGGCGGTCCGAAGCATCCCTGCTTCATCCGTTAACTCTTTTGATTCCAGCATGGCTTCGTATTTTTCAAGAATGATAGAGATATCTTTTGCTTTTTCTTTACTTAAGAAGGCCTTCAAAGGGAAATCGTCCTTTGTGTAGCCTGCCATACGAAGCTCTTGAATCGCCCGATAGATGGATTTGCTGAAGGACGGCGTAATTTCCATTCCTGAAAAATAGTGAAGGCTCCCTGTCTCCTTTATTTCTACTAGAAGGGAATAGATCATTTGTTCAGCGACAATGGAATCTAGAACACTTGTTGGTCCCCCTGTAAGAGCAACCACTTCAGCAGCTAAATCATAAACCGTTTTATATTTAAGATTGATGGAGGAATAACCCATTAAGTTATAGGCTTGATTGATTTGTTCTCCAATGGAGTACGAGTCAACCACCACAATTTTCTCTTGAATGGGGTATTTCACACACCAATTGTGCAAGGCTTCTAGTAATGACTTCATCCTTAACCTCCTCATAATTCCTACTTTCATTATCCCACGAATCTGTGATGTTTCAAACAACAAAACCGAACCAATGTTTCCATTTTACTTTTTCGTGCCTGAACGCGATATTTCCTTCTTTTTTTCGACGATTAGGAGAGAAAAAGAACTTTCTTTGCCGAATGAATACTTGTTTTGTCACACGGGTAGGAGTTTCCCGTTTCGTCACGAATTGAATCATTAAAGGAGTGAGAGCATTGAATACAGGCGCAGTTTCAAAGCTATTAGGGGTATCTTCTAGTACGATTCAAAGATGGGTCAAGCACTTGGGATTAGAAATGGAGCGCAATGAATTTGGCCATTTCATCTATACGGAAGAGGATATTTCCATGCTGAAGGAATTTAAGGAGCAAATTCAAAAAGGGGTGCCAGTGCAAGAGATTCAAATCAAGCGACAAACCCGAAGAGGAAGCGTCAAAGTTCAAGAAAGACCGATCGGCCATCTGCAGCTATTAGAGAGAATAAAAAGAATGGAAAGAGCTCTTGATGACAAAGCGGATTCTGTTGTTACCTATCAGCTTCTTCAGCATAGACGGGAAATTGAAGAGCTAAGAAACCAAATTCAGCAGCTTCAGCAGCTCATAGATAAAAACCTCTCCATTCACGAAGAACCACCAAGTACTCCGACCCACCTCAAACCGAGCGAACCAATCAAGCACAAGAAAAAAATGAGAATTCGCAGTCTGTTTGGCTTTTAATTGACCTCATTTAGCTTTAGATTAAAAAACAACTATAAATGAGGTCTCTTGTTCAATTTTTGTTTCATCATCACCTCGTGAGATTTATCAATAATGTCACTTAATACATCACCTTTATGCACTTTTCCGATCTTCGTGTTTTCCTGATAAAATTCCACAATTTCATCCAGCTTCTTGATGGTCTCTACAGATACTCTTACATTCAACTGATTTTTATCTTGATTTGCCAATGAAAACAACTCCTTATCCATTTGCTATCAAGCGCTAGCATAATGCTATCACCCTGCTATTAATATGCTATCACATTGCTAGCAGATGCTAGCACAAATTAATCATAGCATAAAACCCATATTAGTGAACAAACAAAAAAGCACTCTAAAAACCGAGTGCCGTCCGTATTCCTATTGATATTTCTTCACGATTTCTTGAAGTTTCAAGGCTAATCCAAGATTCCCGTCTACTCTTAACCCACCAGTCATAAAAGCCATGGTCGTATTCAGGTCATCCTTTAATAGCTTTGAAAAATTCTTATCCGAAGTCTTTAAGGTCACCTGTGGCTCATGCGGAGTTCCATCCGCAACAGAAATCTGTCCTGCTGCAAGAACGATTTGTAAGATCCCGCTTTCCTCTAGGTTAATTTGAAAAACTCGATCCTTTTCATCCTTAATATGCTCTGGATTCGCATTGATTTTGCTAATGAGTTCATCTAGCTCTGCTCTTACACCCATCTCTCTTCCCCCTGTATCTATGTAGTCATACCCTTGTTTATTATTTCATATTTTTCCTAATATTTCAATAACACTCTACAAGGAGGGCTAGGAGGGTTGAGCATTGCGGCCAAAAACAATGTACCTTTGTCCTAAATAATTGAAGACCGTATATAGAACTGCACCCATTAAAACGGAAAAATCTTTTTTAGAAAGAAGTTCTAGGGATGGAATGGACCGAGCAAGCATAGGACTAAGTGAGTAGGCTATAAAATAGCAAAGTAAGATGACCGCAATGAAGCGAATCCCTCCAGCCATATAAGAGACATCACTCCTGAAGGTAAAGGCGCGATTTAAGATAAAGCTGCAGATGGCACCTACACAATTACCAATGAATGTTGACATCCAATAGCCTTGCCCCAGCCCATGCAAGACAATAAACGTAACCGAAAGCCCAATCATGGTGTTCAGGACCCCGACGAGAAGGAAGCGCATAAACGAATTAGTTTGACTTGAGAATTTTTCGGTAATCCTTCGCATAGCCTTCACTTTCACTCTCTTTTATTGGCAAGGTCAATGGGGAATGATAAGCATCGAACTCAACAATATATTTCGGGCGCCTTTTCACTTCCTTATAGATCTTCCCGATGTACTCACCAACGAGCCCCACGGCAATCAGCTGAAGTCCGCCAATCAACCAAATCGAAGCAATAATCGACGTCCAGCCAAGCTCGGTATTGCCGAAAAATTTTAATAAGAAGAAATAAAGTGCAAATAACAGACTTGTAAAAAAAGAAAAACACCCGATAAACAACACAAACCGAATCGGCTTTATCGAAAAGGAAGTAATCCCATCAAAAGCAAAGGAAAGCATTTTTCTAATGGGATATTTCGTTACACCAGCCAGCCTTTCCTTCCGATCGTAATACACGCTGGTCGATTTATATCCAATTAATGGAACAATTCCTCGCAAAAATAGGTTCATTTCCTCAAATCGTTCGAGCTCCATGACTGCCCTTCTGCTCATTAAACGGAAATCAGCATGGTTATAGACAAGCTCTACTCCCATCGACTTCATTATTTTATAGAATCCTTGAGCCGTTGTCCTCTTAAAAAAGGTATCGGAGCTTCTACTCTTTCTCACCCCGTACACAATTTCATAGCCTTCGTTATACCTCTCGAGAAAATCCTTTATCACATTGATGTCGTCCTGCAAGTCCGCATCGATCGTCACGATACAATCCGATTTCACCTTCACTGTGAAGAGACCT
>DLCS01000160.1 GCA_002480735.1 Bacillaceae bacterium UBA7792
TCTGAATATCTCCATGTACCTTCACAATGGTCTCTGCACAGTAATTTTTTTCATCATCCTCAGATGCATCCCATAGCTTTGCTTCAATTTCACCGGTCTGGTCCTGTAGAATAAGTGTTAAGAATGGCTTACCATTGCTTGCAGTACCCTTGGTGGAGCTTTTAATCAATAGAAATTTCTCCACCTGCTCTCCAACCTCATGCTGAAGAATTCCCTTGCTCATAGACTCGACACTCCTCTCCTATCAATCGAATATTTACTTTTCTATGAAGCTATTATAGCATAATCCTTCTTCACACTTATTGGGAATGGATAGGAGGATCGATGGACTCTTTTAAAATATTGACATCTTCTCTAGAAAAATAGTCCAATAAATGCAAATGACAGGTAAAAAACAGGACCTGATTTTCCTTCAATGTTTTTAACAAAGAAATCACCTTTTCCGTACGGACGTGGTCAAAATTTACAAAACTATCATCGATAATGATCGGAAAAGGCATTTTCCGATAAATGGTTGTTGCTAGGGCCAATCGCAGAGAAACATACACCTGTTCTGTCGTGGCCTGACTTAATTCATTTGCTTCGAACAGTAGGTGATCCTTTCTCTCAATTAAGAAACCGTTGCTTTCACCCTTCGGAAATATTTTGATATAGGTTCCATCTGTTAAAAAAGCTAAATATTCCTCTGCTTTTTTTAGCATAGTTGGAAGCCGTTCCTGTTTGAAGCTTGCGACTGTTCTTCTTAGCATTTCCTTCGCTAACGAGAGCTTGACCCATTCCTTCGCATCGATATCAAGTGCAGATTGCAGCTGTCTATACTGATGGAGAAGCTCCCCATATCGTCCTCCCTCTTCAAGCAAGGCAATTTGATGCTTGATTTCGGCAAGTTCTTGTCGCAATTCCTCATCTTCGTTGATATTTACTTTTAGTTGCGCAGATGCCTCTTCAAGGACGAATGGAAGATCCTCTATTGCCATAAATTCCTTTATTTCACTTTCAGTCAACATCGAGATATCTATTTGCTTCTGTAGTTCCTCCATTCGATTGGACCATTCAGCTAACTTCTCTGCCTCTTTCCCAAGCAAGCGAAAATCCTCCTCCGAATGTACATCAGCCAGTTGAAAAAGCTTCTCTCTTTCTTTAAGAAGGAAACTGCATTCCTTATTAACTCTCTCCATTTCCTCAAGAACTTCTTCCAGCCTTTCCCTCAAAATACTAAAGGTTTGTTTCTTTTCTAATTCCTTTTTCAAGATTTCACGCAATTGGATGGCTTGGTCGTAAACGGATCTCGCTTCCTCAATACCAAGCTGTTTACCCAAGGTGAAAATAGCTTCTTTGATTTTATCTCTTGCTGCTTTTTTCTTTTCCAATTGTGCCTTTGATTGCTGATACTCTCTATAGCCTTCCTTCAATTTTTCTACTAAAAGAAAGGCCGAATGAATATTTCTCAAAGCAATTTCTTCAGGGATGGATAATTCCGTACCTAAACGAGCCAGCAGTTTTTGATGAGCAAGTGCTTCCTTTTCCCATTCTTCAAATGCTTGTATAATTCGGTCATACTTAGCATTTTGCTGTTCCCATTTCATTTTCAACATTGTGAGCTGCTCTTGAAGCAGGGAATCTCTTGTTAATTGTTCTTTAATTAATCCTATGGCTGATGAATCCTGATTGTTCAATTGTTCCTTCAGACTCTGCTCCTGTGTTTTTAAGGCTTGTAGCTTTCGACGCAAATCTTCATTGCTCGACTGTTTGCCTTTTAGATGGAAAAAGAGCAGTGATAGAAACCCAATTCCTCCGATAAAAGCCACTAGCCATTGGGTCTTGAACATACCCCAGCCAACGAAGATTAACAAAATGCTACATAGGATCAAGAATTGATAATAATTTTGCTTCGTTTGCTCCTTTGCCTTTTTGGCAGATAATTGATATAGATCAATCTGATCCTGTATATTTTTTAACTCTCTTTCCATTGAAGCCTTATTGGTGAAGTCCTCCAGCTTTTGTTTCTTTGCCTCCCTGACATCATCTGGAAGCAACTCTTTCTTTAGAAGGTCTATTTGCCCTTCGATTCCTTCTAGCTCCTGCTTTTCCTTAACAAACTCATCATCTAATTCAAGCTTCTTCTCCTGAATGCGGAGCTGCTTTTTCTCAGCATCCCTTGTCTTTTCAGCCATAAAAATGCTTGTATCACACTGTTCTAGCTTGCTTTCATCCGTGGGGAAATGAAGCTTTTCTTTTATCTCTTCGATTTCCCTCAGCAGGTGCTCTACCTTTGATTGCCATTCTGCCTCTTCTTCTTGGAGAGTATCATATAGGGGAAGGTTTTCCAAAGCATGCTGAATCGACGCTTCCTTTTCAAGGAGCTCTTCATTCGGGCGATATTCCTCAAGCTCCCTTTCAAGCCTTTCTCTCTTGTCTAATAAGACTTTTAATTGTGCCTCTAATGGCTTAAGGAGCTGATGTACTGAGTCAAGTCGGGATAGACCGTCAACAGGGAACGATAGACTTTGCGATTCGATCCGATCCTTTAAAAGTTCCCTTTCCTTAGCTATAGGAGCAAGCTTCTTCCATTCCTCTAATTGATGAATCCGTTTCTGCGCACTATGGATCTGTTCCTGTTTGAGCCGAATGAGCTGCTCAAGCTCTTCCTTCCTTTGAATGAGCTGACCATAGCCTGTATTTTGCTGTTCTGCCTTTTTTAAATCCTCGTAAGCAGATTTCACCTCTTTCAGTTTTTCGTTGATAAGAGGTTTTCTTCCGCTAGGCTTAAATAGCTGGTCTATTTCTTTTTGGAGCTGCTGTTCGACAGTCATTAACCGCTCTGTCCCGATCGTGCCTGTAGAGAACAGAAACTTACCTAAATCCTCACTTTTTAATTGATGTACGTTCTGTAAACCATGCAGATTAAAGGAGAAAATCGCTTGATATAATGATTTATCGATGTGAAGCAAAAGCTCCTGCAGCCCTTCCTCTCCTCCAACCGTCCCATCCTCAAATAGAACTTTTACATCGCCGCTTGCCTTACCCTTCACTCTTTCCACGACGACCCTGCCCTGTTCCTCGAAAAAGAGCACTAATTGTCCGCCATATTTGGCTCCCTTCTTCGGCTCCATGCGCAATTCCGTTTGCTGCTTTGTTGGAAATCCAAAAAGGATACTATGAATGAATGACATAATCGTCGATTTACCAGCCTCATTCTCTCCGTAAAATACTTGGAACTCCCTTAAATTCGTCATACGAACATCTTCTAGCTTTCCATAACCATATATATGAATTTCCAAAATTTTCAACGATGCCACCCCCTATCCTTGTTGGATGAGCTTTTGAATTAAGAGCTTCTCAGCTTCCTTCTTTATTTCTGTCAGTTCCTGTTGAGTGAGAGAGGATAAAAGTTTTCTAGCACTTGGATGTTTATATAAAGGTGCTAGCGTCTCTTCGAACTCTATGAATTCATCCATGACGGTAAATAACTCTTCATAAAAGTCGGAGTGATTGGCTAGCTCTTCCTTATCAAAATTCAGCGCTTCGTCTATTTGTATGTGGATCGGCCAAACAAATTCTGTTTCTTCCTTTTCTTCCTCCTGAAGAATTTCAAGGAGCTCGTCCACCATGGCTGCATGATAAGAATCAATGGAAAGATCCTGAACAACTATGTGTGCAAGGGTCCCTCTCCCTTCTCTCCTGGCCTCCTCTATTTTCGCCCGACATATTTGGTATAGTCCATCGACGCTTGTGACATTGGCTCCATTTATGACCAGTTCAGACCAGTTAACATCACTAGTCTCCACGAATTGAAGCTGTGAACCTGCTTCCTGAAGGGTAACGATATAGCATCCCTTTGCGCCTTTTTCCTTTTTATTTCGTCCTTGTGTATTGCCAGAGTAGACAATTGGAGGCTCTTCATTCAGAAGCATTTTCTTGTGAATATGTCCTAAAGCCCAGTAATCAAACTCCTTTTCAAGTAGCTCTGATAAATGAAATGGAGCATAGTTGCTATGCTCACTACTTCCTTCCATATTTCCATGCAGAATGCCAATATGAAAATCAGCACCAGACTGACGCTGGTATTCGATAATTTTCCGCTCATATACATGTTTCTTTCCATAGCTGAAACCATAGAGATGTACAGTCGCATCAGACTTTGTTTGAAGCTTACTTACCGAGACCTCTGAACCAAAAACATATGTATTGCCTGGAAGTTTAATATCAGTCCAGTTCCCGCTTAAATGATCATGATTCCCATGGACAAGAAAAACAGGGATTCCCTCTTTTTCTAGCCGTTCCAATTCCTTCTTAAGAAAAATTTGTGCTCTGATACTCCGATCCTCATGGTCAAATAAATCTCCTGCAAGAATTACGAAATCGACGCTGTTGGTGAGCGCAGCATCTATTACTCGGGTAAAAGCCTTAAAGGTGCTTTCTTGCAGCCTTTGAAAAATATTCTTTGGCAAGCCTTGAAGACCAACCATAGGGCTGTCTAAATGAATATCTGCCGCATGAATAAATGTCACACTTTTCATCGCTTTTCCTCACTCATCATTTTCTTCCATTTTACCATAATACGAATATATGTTCTATATAAATTTCGGTACCTGGTACCAAAATACAAAATAAAAAGCAGACCCATGAATGAGTCTGCTTGAAGGTTCGAATGGTTAATTATGCTTTGTTAACGTTAGCTGCTTGAGGTCCACGAGCACCTTGCTCTACGTCAAAAGTAACTGCTTGACCTTCTTCAAGAGTTTTGAAGCCTTCGCCTTGGATAGCTGAGAAATGAACGAATACATCTTCTCCGCCGTCGCGCTCGATAAATCCGAAGCCTTTTTCTGCGTTAAACCATTTTACTTTACCTTTTTCCATTGTATGTTGCCTCCTCGTGCGTCCAGCGCACAAATGTATTACTATTCTTGCTCTTCCAGGCGAAAATAATATTTATCTCTTCCCTTAAATGTTGAACAAAAATAATTCTCTCTAAGAATAACAGATACAAAACCAAAAAGCAAGCAAAGGAATTTTTTTACTGGAGCAAAATTTCTTACTTGTTTTTCGTTAACTGCAATGCCTTTTTAATATCCTTAAAAGAATTCGATTTCCCATACATGAGAACACCGCCCTTATATACTCTTGCTCCAAAGAAAGCAAGGAGAATGATCGAGACAAGTAAGATGACAATGCCTAAAATCGGTTCCCAAGTCGGGAGAGTAAGCATTCCCACACGCATAAACATAAGCATTGGGGTAAAGAACGGGATGTAGGACGTAATGGTAATAAAAGGTGTCTCCGGTTGCCCAAGCCCGAACATCGCAATCATGAAACCAGCAACTACCAATAAAGTCATCGGTGTAATCATTTGCTGGACATCCTCAATTCGGCTTACAAGGGATCCCAGGAATGCCGCAAGTGTCGCATATAGGAAATATCCTAACAGGAAGAAAATAATGGCATAAATGATGGTCGCTAGAGGTATATCCCCAAAACCAAAGAAGCTAAAAAAGTCTCCCTCCATCGAATCTATATTCTTTTTAATGGAAAAATATCCGATCCCTAAAAGGACAGCTAGTTGTGTCAAACTGAGCAAGGCAATTCCGATGATTTTGGCAAACATTTGCTTAATCGGCGATACACTTGAAATTAAGATTTCCATTACACGTGAAGACTTCTCCGTTGCAACCTCCATTGCGATCATGTTTGCATACATAATGACGGCAAAATAAATCACAAATAATAGTACATAAACAAGTCCTCTTGCCTGACTCAATTCTTCCTCTGTTTTAGCATTTTTCTCTAATGCAACCTTTTCTATTGGAACTGGTTCATAGAGCTTGGCCAGCTGCTCCTGGGTTAGATTGATTTGGCTTGCAGCTAATTGCGTTTTTATTTGCTGTAAAGCCCCGGACAATGTTGTGACGGAAGTTGAATCGGAAATACTCATCGCCTTGTAGGTTGCAACAGGAAGCTCGTTGGCATCAAAGGTAAGAATGAGTAAGCCTTTATATTTTCCTTCCTTTACCCCTTTTTCCGCTTCCTTATCATCGGCAGCAAAAGCCTCTAATTGTACATCCGCACCAGTTGCCTTTAATTGCTCCTTTAACGGTTCAAATAGAACTCCCGTTTCATCAAGGACTGCTATCTTATCGTCCCCATCTCCATCATTGAAAAAATTGATGATATTGCTCATATTAGTAAGTCCGAGAACGAGGACAACGGTTAGAATGGTCGTAATAATGAAGGACTTTGTTTTCAGCTTTGTTAAATATGTGTGAAATAAAATAATCCAGAAATTATTCATAGGATGCACCTACCTTCTCGATAAAAATGTCATTTAAAGAAGGCTCCTCAAGGACAAACTTGCGAATGAAGCCTTTCCCAACGATATCCTTTAGGAGCTTTTCTGCGACATATTCACCCTCAATTTGTAAATGAACTCCTTCTGGTGTTTGCTTAGCTTTCTTCACCCCTGGATAGTTCTTTATGTCTTCAAGATCAAAATCCGCATGAATAATGAGATTCTTTTTCCCAAATGCTCGCTTAATTTCCTTCAGCGAACCATGAACGACAGGGCTTCCTTTATGCATAATACACAAGTGCTCACACATTTCCTCAACATGCTCCATGCGGTGACTGGAAAACACAATCGTGGTCCCCTGTTCCTTTAGCTCCAGCACTGCCTCCTTAAGCAGCTCTACATTCACAGGGTCCAGACCGCTAAAGGGTTCATCCAAAATAAGTAGCTTCGGCTTATGTAATACAGCTGCAATAAATTGAATCTTCTGCTGGTTTCCCTTTGAAAGCTCTTCTACCTTTTTATCCATATACTCAGGAATGCGGAACCGAGTTAACCATTTCTCTAATTCCTCTGCCGCATCCTGCTTGTTCATTCCCCTCAATCGGGCTAAATAAATGAGCTGATCCCTTACTTTGAGCTTCGGATAAAGCCCTCTTTCCTCAGGTAGATAGCCAATAATATGGCTTGTCTCATAGTTGATCGGTTTTCCGTCCCAGGTTACTTTGCCGTCACTAGGATCAAGTAGTCCAAGAATCATTCTAAAAGTGGTCGTCTTTCCCGCTCCGTTCGCACCTAAGAATCCGAACATTTCACTCTCTGGGATCGAGAGGGATAGATCATTGACAGCGGTGAAGCTTCCAAATCGCTTTGTTACATGCTCTAACTTTAATACCATACTGCATCCTCCTCTTCCATTAGTTTATACGTAAACAAATCCAAATGGATTCATTTTCAAGATAGAATTTTTCCTCTTTGCAAATTTTCAAAAATTATGCAAAAATAATGGTATGTATAAGGTAAAGGGGAATGCTTGGTTATGAAAACTTATAAATTAACGGTATTTGAACCAAACGGGGAAAAACTTGTGGATGAAGCATTTGAAGCCAAGGATGATATTGAGGCAAAGCAATTAGGGGAGAAGATGCTTTCAGAAAAAGGGGCATTAGAAAAGACTCATCGCTGCACCTCTCCAAGCGGAAAGCTGCTGCTGTTTCATCCCTAAAACGAGAAGGGCCTCCATTATTAGTGAAAATGGAGGCTCTTTTCTTTATTCGCCGTCAACACCACACCAATCCAATAGACATAGGGCAATAATTTCTGCAGTGATAAAGATTTTATCAAGCTCAATGTATTCATTTGAAAAATGAGCCATTTCCGTTACGCCGGGGCCAAAAACAATGGACGGTGTGCCCCCGACACCTGTTAAAAGGCCGCCATCCGTTCCCCATGGTGACGCTTCAATAATCGGCTCTTCATCTAATACTCTCTTATAATTGACAACAAGGGTTTTCATTAATTCATGTTCAACATCAATGGACCCTGGCAACCAGCGTGCACCGAACCACTCCACCGTGACAGGGTGCTTCTCAAACCATGGATCGACTTCCTTCAAGCCTACAAGCCAGCTTTCCAATTCTGCTTTGGCAGCATCCATTGTTTCCTCTGGAGATACGCCCATCCTTCCTTCCATCACCACCAAATCACAAACAGAGGAAGGCCAATCTCCTCCCGATATTTTGCCTAGATTAATAGGAAACGGAATCGGGATCTTCTCATACAAAGGGTCAGTCACTCTTTCATTACGTACCTTTTCCAGCTCGAGAATCGATTCTACAACTTTCATGCTCTTTTCAATCGCACTTACTCCCTCATAGCGTGTGCCACCATGTGCTGATTGCCCCTTGACATGTAATCTGAACCACATCGACCCTTGCTGCTTCGGGAATATCTTCATGTTGGTGGGCTCAGGAATAAGAGCAGCATCTGCCTGATAGCCTCTCAAAATGGTCGCAAGCGTGCCTGCCCCACCACTTTCCTCCTCTACCACACTTTGAAAAATAATATCTCCCTTTAGACGAATGTCCAATGCTTGGATCGCTTGTATGGCTAGGAGCAGTGAAACATTTCCACCCTTCATATCTGTCGTGCCACGGCCAAACATTTTTCCATCAACAATCCTTGCACTATAAGGGTCATCCTCCCATTTATCTAGGTCCCCCTCTGGTACAACATCCACATGTCCATTGAGGATGATCGAGCGACCATTTCCCGCCCCCTTTAGCACACCAACTACATTAGGGCTTCCTGAAAACTCTTTTCTTGATGATGCAAAATAAGGGTTGCCTAGAAGCTCTTTCCCGCCCGGCTCCCAAACATCCACCTCTAGGTTCATTCGCTCAAGCTCCTCTATGACTAGCTGTTGAACGTCCTTCTCATTTCCTTGGGTACTTCTAGCTCTAACAAATTGTTCTAGGAGCTGGATTCCTCGTTCACGATGTTGCTCAAGCCATTCCCGGATCTTGCCCTCTCTAGCCATTCAACACACCCCCATGTTAGTTCATGCTTTTTACATCCTCCGAAATGATTAATGCAGCGCCCGTACCTTCAACCACCTGCTGGATCGTGAACGGCTCCATTACTTCAAGAAGGACAAGACCTTCCTCCCTCACCTCTATCACCGCCCGATCCGTAATAATTAAATCCACACAGCGCCCTGCAGTTAATGGAAGGGTGCATTCCTTTAAGATTTTCGGCTCGCCGTCTTTGTTCACATGACTCATTAAAACAATGACCTTCTTTGCCTTTTCGGCAAGCTCCATGCCTCCACCGATGCCAGGCACCCGTTTTCCCGGAATTACCCAATTTGCTAGATCTCCTTTTTCACTTACCTCAAGACCTCCAAGAATCGTAATGTCTAAGTAACCACCGCGAATCATGCCAAAGGCCTGTGCACTGTCAAAGTAGGATGCTCCAGGGACAATCGTGACAGGAAAGCCCCCAGCATTGCAAAGCATGGCATCCTCCGCACCCTTTTCCGGTGACTCCCCCATTCCGAGAATGCCGTTTTCCGCATGGAACATCACATGAATATCGGACGGGAGGTGATTGGACACAAGAGAGGGAATCCCAATGCCTAGATTCACGA
>DLCS01000186.1 GCA_002480735.1 Bacillaceae bacterium UBA7792
GTGGCGAAGTTAGAATTAAGGAAATACCGCTGAGTTTGGGTTTCGCAAATAAGCGCAAAAAACGATCAATTTTTCTAGAAAAAAGTGAACAAAAGGATGGATGAAGGATGCACGTTCATGAACTTTTCGACTTAAAGGGGAAAATAGCCATCGTAACAGGTGGCGGAAGAGGCCTTGGAGAGCAAATTGCGACAGGTTTTGCTGAAGCGGGGGCCAATGTCGTCTTATGCTCTCGGAAGGTGGAGGCTTGTCAGGAGGTTGCAGCGAAATTAGAGGAGCTTGGGGTTCAAACACTCGCCCTCAAATGTGATATTTCAAAGCCTGAGGAAATACAAAATGTCGTTGACGAAACGATTAAGCATTTTGGACAAATTGATATTCTTGTAAACAATAGCGGTGCAACTTGGGGAGCGCCAGTCGTTGATATGCCGCTTGAGGCGTGGCAAAAGGTCATCGATGTCAACGTAACGGGAACCTTCCTTATGAGCCAGGCTGTAGGGAAGCAGATGATCAAGCAGAAATCAGGAAAAATCATTAACATTGCCTCAGTTGCCGGATTAGGCGGTACCGATCCACGTGTAATGGACACGATTGGCTACAATACAAGCAAGGGAGCAGTGCTTACTTTTACAAAGGACTTGGCGGTGAAATGGGGCCCCTATAATATTCATGTTAATGCGATTGCCCCGGGCTTTTTCCCAACAAAAATGTCGAAGGTACTGATTGAAAGAGGAAAAGACCCACTTCTAGATGGCACTCCACTACGTAGATTTGGTAGTGATAATGATCTTAAAGGTGTGGCTCTATTTCTTGCGTCAAAGGCTTCTGACTTTGTAACCGGGGATGTCATTATCGTTGATGGTGGAACCCATGCAAGATAGAAAGAGATTACAGGATAAGGTGGCAATTGTTACAGGTGGTGGTAGCGGCATCGGACGCGCAACGGCAATGCTTTTTTCTGAGAATGGTGCCAAGGTTGTCGTGGCAGATGTCGATGTCGAGGGTGGAGAGGAAACCGTTCGCCAACTGAATAACCAAGCGCTCTTTGTCAAAACAAATGTCGCAAGCTCAGATGAAATGAAGCTGCTTATTCAGAAGACTATCAATCAGTTTGGTACAATCGATATTCTCGTCAATAATGCAGGAATTGGCAACTCAGAAGTCAGGAGTATGGATTTAAGCGAGGAGGAATGGGATCGGGTCATCGATGTCAATTTAAAAAGTGTATTTCTTGGCATGAAATTTGCGGCACCAGAAATGATCAAGAAGGGCTCCGGCGCTATCGTTAACACTGCTAGTTTACTAGGGTTAAAGGGTCAAAAATATACCTCAGCCTATAACGCTTCTAAGGGAGGTGTCGTCATCCTCACCAAAAATGCCGCCTTAGAATACGGCAAATTTGGAATCCGTGTTAACGCTGTAGCACCAGGGGTTATTGATACGAAAATCATCGAGGGCTGGAGGCAAAATGAGCGAAAATGGCCGATTATATCTCGCGCAAATGCATTAGGTAGAATTGGGACTCCAATGGAAGTGGCGCAGGCTATTCTATTTCTAGCATCAGATGAAGCATCTTTCATAACAGGTGCAACCCTTTCTGTTGATGGTGGAGGTCATACGTTTTAAATTTCACATGAATCAACCATTTCATGAAGGAACTGTCCGAATATTTTTATCAATTTGGAGGGATTTGTATGAGTTCAAAGAAAACTTGGTTAGCCCATTACCCAGATTCGATTGCAAAAGAAATTGAAATTCCCAATAAGTCATTACCACAAATGCTTCTAGAGACTACTACAAATTATCCTCAAAATAACGCATTATCCTTTTTTGGCAGAAAATTCACCTACCAAGAACTAACAAAAGCAGCTCATGGATTTGCCTCGGTCCTCCAAAAGAAAGGGGTTCAAAAGGGAGATAGAGTGGCGATAATGTTGCCGAACTGTCCACAATATGTCATCGCTTACTACGGAATTCTAATCGCAGGTGGCATTGTCACCCAGGTCAATCCAATGTTAGTGGAGAGGGAAATCGAGCATATTCTCAATGACTCCGGTGCTGAGACCCTGATCGTATTTGATGCAGTGTACCCACGTGTGAAGAGTGTCCAAGCGAACTCAAGCCTTAGCACCATCGTTGTGGTGAGCCTTCAGCCATCCGAGCAAACGATGGAAGACTATTCGTTTGAGGTATTCATGGCAGAGGCTACTGGAGCACCAATTCCGGTGGAAATTGATCCAGAGCATGATGTTGCGGTGCTCCAATATACTGGTGGGACAACAGGGCGCTCAAAAGGGGCGATGCTTACCCATCGAAACCTGTACGCCAATGTGTTACAGTCCTACGAATTTTTCAAGGAAAAAACGAACTTTGGAAAGGATAAATTCTTAACAGTTATTCCATTGTTCCACGTGTTTGGCATGACGGCTTGTATGAATTTGGGGATTTTTACTGCGGCGGAGTCCATTCTGCTTCCACGCTTCGAGCTGGAGGAGGTTCTACAGACGATAAAAAATGAACAGCCTACCCATTTCCCAGGGGTACCAACCATGTATGTCGCCATTACCAATCATCCAAAGGCAGAGGAATATGGAATTAATTCGATCAAAACCTGTAACAGCGGTAGCGCACCAATGCCGGTTGAGCTGATGAGACAATTTGAAGGGAAAACAGGGGCAAAGATTCTCGAAGGCTATGGATTATCTGAAGCGGCGCCAGTTACCCATTGCAATCCTATTTTTGCTGAGAGAAAGCCAGGAAGTGTTGGAATTGGTTATCCTTCAACAGACTATAAGATCGTCGACTTAGGTAACGGTACTGAAGAGGTTCCTGTTGGTGAGCTAGGTGAACTCATCATCAAAGGGCCACAGGTGATGAAGGGCTACTGGAATATGCCTGAAGAAACCGCAATTACCCTTCGTGATGGTTGGCTCTATACAGGGGATATTGCCAGAGTCGACGAGGATGGTTATCTGTATATCGTCGATCGGAAAAAGGATTTAATCATTGCGAGCGGCTATAACATTTATCCGCGTGATGTTGAAGAGGTCATCTATGAGCATCCAGCTGTACAGGAAGCGGTTGTCATTGGGGTACCGGATCCATATCGTGGGGAAACGGTAAAGGCTTATGTGGTTCTAAAGGCTGGCAAGGAAATATCCGAAGAGGAACTGATTGAATACTGCCGCAAAAATATGGCGGCCTATAAGGTGCCAAGAATGATTGAATTTAGAGATGAACTGCCTAAGACAAATGTTGGAAAAATCCTCCGTCGTGCATTAAGAGAGGAAGCAGCCAATTTAAGCTAGTTTGCAAGAAAGGAGGGAGCACTTTCCTCCTTTCTTACTCACATCATTTTTACAACATTAGCAGGATTGCGAGGATTGACAGGTGAAGGAAAAAATTACTGCGGTTGGCATCAGCTTATTCGAGAAAAAGGGTTTTACCGAAACATCCATCCAGGATATTGTAGATGCCCTCGGCGTGACGAAGGGCACCTTTTATTATTATTTTTCCAGTAAAGAAGAGCTCTTAATGGACATTCATCTTCAATATATTGATGACATTTTAGCGATTCAAGAAAAAATCCTGGCAGATAAAAATAAAGATAATAAAACAAAGCTATTCGATATTGTCTATATGCTAATTAGCCATATCAAAAGCAAGCGTTCAAGTGCGAAGATTTTCTTTCGTGAAATGCAAAATTTGAGTGAGGAAAGGCTGGAAGAAATCATTCCGAAGAGGGACCGGTTTCGACTAAACATTGAAAACGTTGTTAGAGATGGGATTCGAAAGGAAGAGTTTCGCTCTAACCTAAACGCCTCCATTGTCACTTTCGGCATCCTTGGAATTGCCAATTGGAGCTACAATTGGTTCAACCCGGAAGGAAATCTATCGGATTTCGAGGTGTCTGAGATTTTTGTTGACATGATTTTGAGAGGGATTCAGTAATTTTACGTCTTGTCTCATAAAGATAACATGATTGGATGTGAAAAAATGACTAAACCACTTGATACGATACCCGTAAGAAGGGGAGAAGAGCTCAATTTAGTGAAGCTACGGACCTTTTTGCAGAAGAACGTTGAGGATTTGCCTGATGAATCATTGGAGGTTTTGCAGTTCTCGGCAGGACATTCAAATTTGACCTACCAATTAAAGGTAGGGGAGTGGGAGGCTGTCCTGAGACGGCCGCCGCTTGGACCAGTTGCTCCGAAGGCCCATGATATGGAGAGAGAATTCAAAATTATTTCCGAAATCCAGCCTCTCTTTTCTCCTGCACCAAGGCCCATTTTATTTTCCGATGATGAATCAATTGTGGGGGCACCCTTTTTCCTGATGGAGAGAAAGCGTGGAGTTGTTATTGATTCCTCTTTTCCAGATGGGGTGGAAGCTCCCCCGGAAATTTGTAACCAGCTATCTCATATCATGGTTGAGAATCTAGTAAACCTCCACTCTATTGACTATACAAAAACAGGGCTCATAGCAATTAGTAAGCCTGAGGGATTTCTCGAACGGCAGGTCCACGGATGGATTTCTAGATACCAACGTGCCAAAACAGATGAGCTAAAAGAAGCGGAGCATGTGATGAAGTGGTTGGCTGAACACATCCCTACACAGAAGTATGCCACGGTTATTCATTATGATTATAAATTCAATAATGCCATGTTTAATGATGACCTTAATCAAATGGTTGGACTGTTTGATTGGGAAATGACAACGGTCGGGGACCCATTAGCGGATCTCGGGGTCGCATTAAGCTATTGGAATCAGCCGGATGATCCCGAATTACTGCGATCGGGATTAGGAAGTTCTGCTATCACGGTCATGGACGGTTTTATTAGCAGAAAAGAGTTTATCGAACTTTATGGAGAAAAGAGTGGCAGAGATGTCACAGATATGAATTTTTATATGACATTTGCTTATTTCAAACTTGCTGCCATTGTTCAGCAAATCTATTATCGTTATAAAATGGGGCAAACCCAGGATGAGCGTTTTTCGCAATTTAATTCTTATGTAAAAAGCTTAATGACACATAGCAGCCATACAGTTGCAATATAAATAGAGGTGGGGAAATGGCAAAAGTTCATCTTCTCGTCAAGAAGGAAGATATTGATGAAGAAAAAATAGGTGAGGGGAATAAAATCGCAGTTGTTCTCGATGTCCTGCTTGCGACAACTACGATAACCTCTGCTTTACATGATGGAGCTAGTGGGGTAATCCCTGTGATGGATGCGCAGGAAGCGATGGAGATCAGCAGGGAGCATGTTCAAGGCAGCTATCTTCTTGCAGGTGAAGTGCAGGCAAAACCGATTGAAGGATTTGTCTATCCCAGTCCAAAGGTGATTCGTGAATCCATTTCTGGCAAGACACTCATCCTATCCACTACAAATGGCACAGTTGCACTAAGGAAATCCTCCCGTGCGAAGGCTGTATATGTAACTTGTCTATTAAATAACGCTTATGTAGCTGATAGAGTGGTTCGTGTTGCAGAGGAAGATGACACGATCCTTGTCATTTGCTCTGGAAATTCGGGACAGTTTAGCTTGGAGGATTTCTATGGTGCCGGGCATTTTATTTCCTGTCTGCTTGAAGGAAAGCGGAAGGCAGAGCTATCGGATGGTGCCAGAGCTGCTCTATTATTCTATGAAGGGAATCGAGACCGTGCTTATTCCATTCTTTCTGCTTCTTACGTCGGGAAGCTGTTTGAACAGCATGACTTGCAGGGGGAGCTATCTTTTACCTGTCAAATAGGCTCGGTCCCCATTATTCCGATTCTAAAAGGAAGAAAAGTCGTCGTAGAATCAAAGGTTCCACATTATAGGGAATAAAAAAAACGTTATGAGAGGTGAGGATATTGAGATTTTCGCAGAATATTGCACTTATCACTGGTGCAGGAAGTGGAATTGGCAAGGCCACAGCGATTCGGCTGGCGGACGAAGGAGCAAAGGTGATTCTTGTTGGGCGAACGAAGTCCAAATTGGAGGCAGTGGCAACCGAGATTAATCGCACAAAACGAATTCCGATGGCTGAGATTTTTCAAGCGGATGTTTCGGATGAGGAGGATGTCAAGGAATTAGCGGAATACGTAAACATCCATTTCGGCGATCTTCATATCCTCATTAACAATGCGGGTGGTTCAAAGCACTCCAAAATATTAGAAACGACCGGAAAGGACTGGGATTATGTGCAAAATGCCAATCTGAGAAGTGTCTTTCTCGTTTCTAAAATGCTCGGCCGTTTAATGGTGAAAAAGGCGCAAGAGGAACATGGAGAACATGGGCGGGCGATCGTCAATGTGGCCTCCCTATCAGGTCATCAGGCTGGCGCCCATATTCCTCATTATAGTGCTGCCAAAGCAGGAGTGATTAATTTTACAAGGGCACTCGCACTTGAGCTTGCTCCTTATAAAGTCCGTGTCAATTCAATTTCACCGGGGTTCATCGAGACACCGCTGACGGAAAATGGCCTTCAAAATGAAAGGTTTGTAAAAGCAATTGAGCGCAATACCGCCTTAGGAAGAGTAGGAAAAGTCGAAGAAATTGCCAATGTCATTGCCTTTGTCGCCTCGGATGAAGCCTCATATATGACAGGAAGCGACGTGCTTGTAGATGGTGGTTGGC
Source organism: Bacillaceae bacterium UBA7792 (assembly GCA_002480735.1). Taxonomy (GTDB): domain Bacteria; phylum Bacillota; class Bacilli; order Bacillales; family Cytobacillaceae; genus Robertmurraya; species Robertmurraya andreesenii. The sequence goes on from DLCS01000186.1 coordinate 6,621, forward strand.
TGATAAAGTAGAAACCAGGAGGAACTAAAAGTGAAAGCAATTCAATTTATCGAATATGGCGGGCCTGAGGTATTAAAGCTTGTGGAGCTTGAAAGGCCAACGCCAAAGGACTATGAAGTGTTAATCGAAATTAAAGCGATCGGTGTAAATTATGCCGATACTGCAAGAAGAGAAGGGCAGTATGTAGTGCCAACTAAACTTCCATTCATTCCAGGAGCAGAAATTGCTGGGGTGATCACAGCTGTCGGTGACAAAGTGACAAAGGTGGTACCTGGCACCCGTGTGGTCACTCTCATTGAATCAGGGGGCTACGCCGAATTTGCTCTTGCCGATGAACGCTCCGTTATCCCGCTTAGCGACCATTTATCCTTTGATATGGCTGTGGCTTTGCCTCTTCAAGGCTTGAGTGCCTACCATATTCTCAAAACTATGGGACGCTTGGAGAGCGGAGAGACAGTCCTTGTTCATGCGGCGGCAGGTAGGGTGGGCTCGCTTGCTGTCCAACTTGCAAAAATTTTCGGGGCCGGCAAAGTCATTGCGACGGCAAGCTCTGAAGAAAAGCTGCGGTTTGCTGGTGAACTAGGAGCCGATGTGTTGGTGGATTACACGAAGGAAGGCT
>DLCS01000173.1 GCA_002480735.1 Bacillaceae bacterium UBA7792
AATATGGTTTAATAAGGATGAAGGAAATCAACTAAACTGTTTTATATGTTAATATTAACACTATAAATATAGTGGAAATATTATCGTAAAAAATTTGATACATTCTTTGCCTTGTGAACGATTGCAAATATGGAGAAAGGGGTCAAATGTATGTAGAGTTGGCTTTATTTCTATTTGAAGTATTTGTGATGGAAAATAAGGAGGAAAGTGGAAGAGAGTACATGAAATGAAGAATGGACACTCTGTATATACATAAATATAAATGACTATCATGAATGTATCAGTGTTTTTTGTCACACCTATTATCTTTTTGGGTAGAATTTTTCTTTACGTAACAAGCAGTAAAGGGGATTTATCTATAAAACATTTATTATTTTCTTATGAAAGAGGGGTATGTTTAAGCTATGAAAAGGCTAGCAAAATGGCGTCTTTTTTCACTATTTACGTTAATGGCGCTCTTCCTTTCTGGTTGTGGGAAACCGTACTTATCAACTCTTCGCCCTGCTGGAGAGGTTGCGAAAAGACAATATGATCTAATGATTTTGAGCACAGTAATTATGGTAATTGTAATCGCTGTCGTAACGATTATTTTCATTATTGTCCTTTTCCGTTTCAGACGTAAGGATGACAAAATTCCGAAACAAGTTGAAGGAAATCATAAGTTAGAAATTATTTGGACAGTCATCCCGATTATTCTCCTACTTATTCTTGCAGTTCCAACGGTTCTTGAAACGTTTAGATTAGCAGATGTGTCCGCAATGGATAAAAAGGATGAGGACGGAAACCCGAATGCACTTGTCATCAATGTAAGGGCCAATCTCTACTGGTGGGAATTTGAGTATCCAAATGAGAAAATTGTAACAAGTCAGGAGCTTGTGGTTCCGACCGATCAAAAGGTGTACTTTAATCTTAAAGCATCTGATGTGAAGCACTCATTCTGGGTTCCAGCTGCCGGCGGGAAGATGGACACAAACACAGATAACATAAACAAATTCTGGCTCGTGTTTGATTCAGAGGCAGCTGAGGATACTAACGGTGTATTTTATGGAAAATGTGCAGAGCTATGCGGGCCATCTCATGCCCTAATGGACTTTAAGGTAAAAGCTCTTCCAAAGGCTGAGTTTGATGCATGGGTTGCTGCCATGCAAGGTGTGAAAGAGCCGGCCGTACCTGAAACAGCGTTAGCTCAGGAAGGACAAGAAATTTTTACTAAGAGTTGTATCGGCTGTCATGCTGTTACACCTTCGAATGAAACACCAGAGGCAGCACGTAGAGCTCCAAACCTAGCTGATTTTGGGGATCGTGAGTACGTTGCTGGAATTTTGAAAAACAATGAAGAAAACATTAAGAAATGGCTAAATGACCCTGAAACTGTAAAGCCTGCCAACAAAATGACGGGCACTTATGGTAAATTAACTCCAGATCAAATTGATGCACTTACTGCATATTTAATGGGATTGAAGGTTGAGAAATAAAAGGGGATTAGTTTTAGAGGGAGGTAAAACTGTGAGTACGATCGCTCAAAAAAAGGGATTCGGAGCAACGCTTTGGGACTATTTAACAACGGTTGACCATAAAAAAATTGCGAAGCTTTATTTAATGGCCGGCGGATTCTTTTTCCTTCTTGGCGGTATCGAAGCCATGGTCATCCGGATTCAGTTAGCAGTGCCAAATAATAATTTTGTCAGCGCAGGATTTTATAATGAAATGCTGACGATGCACGGTACGACAATGATTTTCTTAGCAGCCATGCCAATTTTGCTCGGTCTTATGAATGCGGTCATGCCGCTCCAAATTGGTGCACGGGACGTAGCTTTTCCATTCGTTAATGCACTTGGCTTCTGGCTGTTCTTCTTCGGAGGATTATTTCTAAACCTATCATGGTTTTTGGACGGTGCACCTGACGCTGGTTGGACATCTTATGCTTCTCTATCACTTGCGTCAGAAGGACATGGGATTGATTTCTATTTATTAGGACTGCAAATTTCTGGTTTCGGAACGTTGATGGGTGGAATCAACTTCCTTGTAACGATCATTAATATGCGTGCACCAGGGATGACCTATATGCGTATGCCGTTATTCTCTTGGACAACATTTATTGGATCGGCATTAATCTTATTCGCATTCCCACCACTTACAATCGGGATTTTTCTATTAATGTTTGACCGCTTGTTCGGAGCTAATTTCTTTGATGTGGCTGCAGGTGGAAATACGATTATATGGGAGCATTTCTTCTGGATTTTTGGTCACCCGGAAGTATATATTCTCATTCTTCCTGCATTCGGAATATTCTCGGAGATTATTCCTACTTTCTCTAGAAAGAGATTGTTCGGATATTCCTCAATGGTCTTTGCGACAGTATTAATTGGATTCTTAGGCTTCATGGTATGGGCCCACCATATGTTCACAGTTGGTCTAGGTCCAATTGCCAATGCGATTTTCGCCGTAGCAACAATGGCCATTGCGGTACCAACGGGTATTAAGATCTTTAACTGGCTCTTCACGATGTGGGGAGGAAGTATCAAATTTACGGTGCCAATGCACTGGGGTGTTGCCTTTATTCCCTCCTTCTTACTTGGAGGAGTAACGGGAATCATGGTCGCTGCCGCAGCTGCTGACTATCAATATCACGATACCTATTTCGTTGTAGCGCACTTCCACTACGTTATAGTTGGTGGGGTTGTATTTGGAATCTTCGCCGCTGTTCATTTCTATTGGCCGCTCATGTTCGGAACCATGCTTAATGAAACATTGGGTAAGATTACATTCTGGTTGTTCTTTATTGGTTTCCACTTAACCTTCTTTATCCAGCATTTCTTAGGTCTTTGGGGAATGCCGCGAAGAATCTTTACATTCTTAGAGGGTCAAGGTCTTGAAACAGGTAACTTTGTAAGTACTGTCGGTGCCTTCTTTATGGCAGCAGCGACGATTGTTTTACTCATTAACGTCATTGTAACAAGTGTTAAGAACAAAAAGGTTGGTGTCGATCCATGGGGTGACGGTCGCACACTAGAATGGTCACTTCCATCACCACCGCCATTCTATAACTTTAAGCAGCTTCCGTTAGTTCGCGGCTTAGATGCTTTCTGGATTGAAAAAATGGAAGGAAGAAAAAGAATGACTCCTGCAGAGCCTTTAGGGGATATTCATATGCCTAACTCTTCCTTTACACCAGTGATGATTTCTCTTGGATTATTCGTGGCTGCGTTTGGGGTTATGTACCGTGAAGATTACGCTTGGGGTCTACCGGTTATTATTATCGGACTTGTGATCACATTCGGTTCTATGCTGTATCGTTCTCTCAAGGATGACCATGGCTTCCACATTCACAAGGAAGACTTACAGGATGATGACAAAAAGGGGGTTGAGGCATAATGCAAGCTGAAGAAAAAATGACATTGGAACAATGGCCTGCTGCGCCTGAAAGACAGACCCTTGAAGCAAAAAATAAATTTCTAGGTTTTTGGTTCTTCCTTGGCGGAGAGACAGTATTGTTTGCTTCTCTCTTTGCCACTTACCTTGCTTTAAAGGATAAGGTTCCAAGTCCGGACCATGCATTAGCGAAGGACCTTTTTGAAATCCCACTTGTGTTCTTAATGACCATGATTTTATTAACTAGCTCGTTAACCAGTGTATATGCGATGTATCATATGAAGAACTTTGATTTCAAAAAGATGCAGCTATGGTTAGGCGTCACTGTTCTACTTGGATTTGCATTCTTAGGCTGTGAAATCTATGAATTTAACCATTATGTTCATGAGTACGGTCATACTTTTACTAGCAGTGCATTTGGTTCAGCCTTCTATACATTAGTAGGTTTTCACGGAGCTCACGTTACCTTTGGACTTGGTTGGATCCTAGCGCTTATGATCCGTAATGCGAAGAGAGGGTTAGATCTATACAATGCGCCAAAGTTTTATGTAGCAAGCCTATATTGGCATTTTATTGATGTTGTATGGGTCTTTATCTTCTCAGTAGTATATCTAATGGGAATGGTGGGATAAACGATGGAAAATAATCAAATGAATACTAGCAATCCAAAAATAGATCTTGATTTTCGGAGGAAGCAAAACGCTGAGGAAATGAGACATCAAGTCATCTCATTTGCGTTAATGATTTTATTTACCATTATTGCGTTTGTCGCTGTTGGAGCTGGGTTTTCAGCTTGGTTTACGGTTCCGTTCATCCTTGTATTAGCAGCTGTGCAAGTGGCTTTCCAGCTTTTTTACTTCATGCATATGAATCATAAAGGACATGAAGCACCAATGCTATTCATGTTCTCAGGTGTATTTTTTGCCATTGTGATGATCATTGCCTATTTAACGATTATCTGGTGGTAACTGGAATAGAAAATCGGCTTTTTTGGGCCGGTTTTCTTTTTCATGAAAAATTGACGGACGTAATTATTGATTCCAAGTCAGCAACTAAGAGAGGTGAAGAGTCAATGTTTTCGTTAAGTATGTTTGGATTTAATGCATTATGGAGTCCATATTTTCTATTGGCATTGGTTGGGGTTCTCGTTGGCTATTTTCTCCTCACGGTGAAGTTTCGAGAAAAATTCAAAGACACCGCACCTTTAACGGTAAAACAAGGGGTCATTTTTTCAATCGCAATTGTGCTATTGTATGTCATTAAGGGTTCACCAATTGATTTAATGGGACATTTAATGTTCTATGCTCATATGATTCAAATGGCGGTACTATACCTTATTATTCCACAATTGTTTATCATTGGAATTCCGCAATGGGTTTGGAAAAAGATTCTTCAATTTCCTATTGTCAAACCATTGTTTAAATTTCTCACCAGACCCATTATTGCCTTAGTTTTCTTTAATGGAATGTTTTCTTTCTATCATATTCCATTAATTTTTGATTTTATCAAGACGGATGTGTTCCTTCATGCAGCTTACACGTCGGTGCTTTTCGTGATGGCGACTATTATGTGGTGGCCGCTAGTGAATCAGGTTGAATCAAGGTTAACTGGGTTGAAGAAGATTGGGTATATTTTTGCGGATGGAATCCTGCTGACTCCAGCCTGTGCACTGATTATCTTTGCGGATGTGCCAATGTATAGTACCTTTTCCGACCCTACGGCATGGGCAGCATCGCTAGAGCTTTGTGTATCACCAACCATTCTC
>DLCS01000115.1 GCA_002480735.1 Bacillaceae bacterium UBA7792
TACCGAGCAAAACACGTTCATTCCATACGCATAAGGCTAACCAATTACTGTTCTAGCCAATTATAAAACGGGACAGCCTCTGATCTTGTCGTTTGCTCACCAGCTTGTCCCTTTTGCTGAAGATTTTGATACTGACGGAATTTATTCCCGTAGCTTTTTGCTTGCTCAATGGTTTTAATGCCATTTTTCTTCCATTCAAATAAAATTCGATCAATATAACGGAAATTTAATTTCCCTGAGATCACCGCTTCTCTTAAAGCGGCTTTAATAATAATCGGTTCATGACGGTCATCGTCCAGCCAGAGAGTAAGTGTTTCACATTCAAAAGGCGAAAGTGGCCTTCCAAACTCCTGTTCAAAAATGGTATATAGATCCATTTCCATTTTCTCTTGATTTTGTGTTTGCTGCTTGTTTTCACTCATTAAGAATTGGTTGATTAATTTGCTCCAAAGGGGTTCAATGCTATATTTTTCATATCGAATTCCTGATTCGGAATACTCCTCCTCAATCGTGATTAATCCTTTTTGAATCAGCCTACGTAGGAGATCAGAGCATTTCGTACTGGAAACGGTCATTCTTGCAGATATTTCAGTTGGTGTTGGAAAGGCATTCCCTTTTTCTATAAAAGCCATGACGTGCAACAGTAAAACTAGTTCCTCTTCATTGATGTTCATTTGTTTATAATGGGTCAACAGCACAGATGGGAATGAGATTTGCCCCTCTTGCACCCACTTTAAAATATTTTCTTTCATATTGAGACACCTCTCACCTAAGTATATCATGAAGTTGGACTTGCTAGGTATGGAGAAAAATTATCCTTCTATTTTCCAAGGAGAAAGTAAAAAAGTCCGCTGTTATAGCGAACTTTTCACCTATACATTAAGGATATAAACGGTTTAAAAGTCTTGGGAATGGAATGGTTTCACGAACATGCTCTACTCCGCTCACCCAAGCGACCGTTCTTTCAAGCCCCAGTCCAAAGCCAGAATGTGGAACGGCTCCATATTTACATAAATCTAAATACCACTGATAGTTTTCTAATGGAAGATGATGCTCTTCAATTCTTTGCTTCATTAAATCATAATCGTGAATCCGCTCAGAGCCTCCGATAATTTCACCATAGCCCTCAGGCGCAATCAAGTCTGCACAAAGGACAACATCGTCACGCTCAGCATCTGGCTGCATATAGAAAGGCTTTATCCCAATCGGATATTTTGTAATAAAGACTGGCTTGTCGAAGCTTTCAGCAATCGCAGTCTCATGTGGAGCACCGAAATCATCTCCCCATTGAATATCGTCAAAGCCCTTCTCGTGAAGAAGCTTGATCGCATCATCATAGCTAATACGTGGGAATGGGGCTTTAATATTTTCTAGCTTGCTTGTATCTCTGCCAAGGGTTTTAAGCTCAATTTGACAATTCTTAAGAACGCTTTGAACGATGTAAGAAACATATTGCTCCTGTACCTCTAAGCTCTCTTCAAATTCAACAAAAGCCATCTCAGGCTCAATCATCCAGAACTCAATAAGATGACGGCGAGTTTTTGATTTTTCTGCACGGAACGTTGGTCCGAAGGAGAACACCTTCCCTAGAGCCATCGCAGCTGCTTCCATGTAAAGCTGTCCACTTTGAGAGAGATAAGCATCCTCATCAAAATATTTCGTAGCAAAAAGCTCTGTCGTACCCTCAGGGGCACTACCTGTTAGGATCGGTGGATCGACTTTGACAAAGCCCTGTTCATTAAAGAATTCATAGGTTGCACGGATGAGCTCATTCCGAATTTTCATGACAGCATGCTGACGGCGGGAACGCAACCAAAGATGACGATGGTCCATTAAGAATTCTGTACCATGCTCCTTTGGAGTGATTGGATAATCGACAGAATGATGAAGAATCTCCAAACCTCTTACAAGCAGCTCATAGCCAAGCGGTGAGCGTTCGTCTTTCTGAACAATACCAGTCACATAAACAGATGATTCTTGCGTCACGGATTTAGCCGCTTGAAATAGCTCCTCTGGAACCTTTTCCTTTACGAGAACGCCCTGAATAAATCCGGTTCCATCCCGTAATTGTAGGAAAGCGATCTTTCCGCTTGACCGTTTATTCGCAATCCATGCTCCAATTTTAACTTCTTGATCGACATATTTGTGAACTTGTGAAATAGTTGTTTTGATCAATGTCCTAATACCTCCAAAAACTTAAAAACATAATAGCTATATTAATTTAATTTGCTTTCGACGAATTGCCCAATTCTTGCTACCGCTGCTTCTAAAACATCTAGGGATGTTGCATAGGATAAGCGAATATTATCAGGGGAGCCAAACCCAGAGCCCGGCACAACGGCGACCATTGCTTCCTCTAATAGAGCAGTGGCGAACTCATCAACGGTTGAAAAACCTGAGAGTGTTGCCGCTTCTTTTACATTAGGATACAGGTAGAAGGCTCCCTGTGGCTTGATGCAAGAAATTCCCGGAATCGCTACAAGCTTATCATAAATCACATTGAGACGATGTTCAAATGCTTCTTTCATTTCCTCAACCGCAGCCTGAGAACCTTCATACGCAGCAATGGCGCCATATTGAGCTGTTGTCGTTGGGTTGGACGTACTATGGCTTGCAAGATTGACCATCGCCTTTATAATGGTTCCGTTCCCTGCAGCAAAACCGATTCTCCACCCTGTCATGGAATGGGATTTAGAAACCCCATTAATAATAATCGTCTGCTCCTTAAGCTCAGGGGAAAGCTCGGCGATGGAAACATGCTTATTGTCACCATAGATGAGCTTCTCATAAATCTCATCGGAGACAATGAGTACATTCTTTTCAAGGCAAACCTTCCCAAGTGCTTGTAGCTCATCCGCAGTATAAACCATCCCGGTAGGATTGCTTGGAGAATTTATGATTACCGCTTTCGTTTTTTCGGTAATGGCACCTGCAAGCTGCTCAGGTGTAATTTTGAAATCATTTGATTCCAAGCCTTCGACAAAAATCGGTTTTCCACCAGCTAGTTTCACTTGCTCTGGATAGCTAACCCAATAAGGGACAGGAATGATGACCTCATCTCCCTCATCAAGGAGTACTTGAAAAAGGGTATACAAGGCATGCTTGGCCCCGCTTGTGACAATAATTTCATTTGGTTTATAATCAAGCCCTTGATCGACCTTAAATTTGTTGATGATGGCATTAATAAGTCTTGCGAGACCAGCAGAAGGAGTATACTTTGTATGTCCTTCATTCATTGAAGCGGTCGCCGCATCAATAATATGCTGCGGGGTGTTAAAATCAGGTTCCCCTGCCCCCAAGCCAATGATGTCATGACCTTCTGCTTTAAGCTGCTTCGCTTTTGCCGTAATGGCCAATGTCGCAGATGGGGTTAATGCTTTAACTCTCCCTGCTAGTTGAATTTCCATTATTTTTTCCTCCCAAGAAAAAAATCATAAATTTTGTATATCTTTTAACCATTCTCCGGTTTCAAAATCAACATAATAATAATTGATTAAGTCATCATTGGAGCGGTAATAGATTTCCCAAAGTGGAATGTTCTTTTCCATGCCTAGCTTTACAGTCATGACTTCTGCAGGTTTTTTCTTGTCATACAGCCTCTGAATGGCCTCTTTTTTACTTATGCCATCCTTCTTTCTTTTGACAATGATTTTGCGATTATCCTCTTTCTCGGGGATCCAAGCAATTAATTTCTCTCCAGAATCATCGGTTCCCTCAACAATATAATAGCTGCTGGAGCCATTGTAGATAGAAAAATCATTAATGGTTGTAATTTCTGTTTCCTTTAAGGCGATGGCCTCTGCCTTGGACTTATCCGTTCTTAAGGGCTCAAGCGCATTTATGTATATATTAATCACAATACCAATCACTACTACAATGACAATAGAAACAATCCAAATCCACTTCTTCATCGCTTGATCGTGCCCTCCAAATTTCTTCCTCCTCATGACTACAATATTTGTTAATCATAGATGGTTCACTTTAGGTCAAAATAAACTTAAGTAATTGATACAAAAGCCTTGATTCTAGAAACATTATATCAGTTTGATTCGAAAAATCATTAATAATTTCCCAAAATAAAATAACTTTTAGTCCACACACTCTTTGGCCGCGCTCCATGCGCGGCTTCTTTTATAAACAGCTTACATCCACTCATGAATCAGGTCGAGGGTTTCATTGATGTCAAGTTTTTTCAAAGGCACTTTTGGGATCGACTGTAAAAAAGCTTTCCCGTATGTGGTTGTGTATAATCTCTTGTCAAACACGACCACCAAACCTCGATCCTCACTTGAACGGATCAAGCGCCCAAACCCTTGCTTAAAGCGAATAACCGCTTCCGGCAACGAATAATCAGAAAAAGCATTTCCGCCATTTCTCTTGATTAACTGTGATTTCGCATCAGTGATCGGCTCATTTGGCGCGGAGAAGGGCAGTCTGACCATAATGAGACAGGATAAATCCTCACCTGGGATATCAATTCCCTCCCAGAAGCTGTTGGTTCCCAAAAGAATGGCTTTTTCGAATCGTTGAAAGCTTCGGGTAAGCCTTGTCCGACTTCCTCCCGTAATCCCTTGTCCAATAAGAACATAATCATCTAGCAGTCCACTTTCTTTTAAAAGGGTATAGGTTCTTTTCAGCATATCATAGGAAGTAAAAAGAATTAGCATTCGGCCTTTTGTTGCTTCTGCGATGGAAATGATATGCTCCGAAATGGCCGCTACATATTCATCGACTGGAACAGCATTCACCTCTGGTAAATCTGTCTGAACGATTAACTGTACCTGGTTCTCATAATCAAATGGAGAGTCAATCCTCTCAGTTTCACAATCGAACGCATCAAGCCCTAATTCCCTCCTAATGTAATCAAAGGAATTCTTGACTGAAAGGGTTGCCGATGTTAGAACAACACTTTTCTTTTTATCAAAAAAATGCTCCTTTAACGAGCTGGATATGGAAATAGGTTGGGTGTAGATGGTCGTGGCATTTTGGGCAGCTCTTACATCCATTTCAATCCAGGTGACAAATTCCTCTTCCTGAACCAGAATGATTTTCCTGAGCATTTCACATAAATGTTGAAGCTTCTTATGAAATGCCAATAGTCCCGAGATGACCACCTTTTCGTTAGCTGTTAACATCGCATTTTGTAATGCTGTCACACTCTTCTCTATATACTCCATCAAATCCTTGAGAACAAAAAGCATTCGTTCTCCACAGGCTTTGACCGCCATCCATTCCATAGATGACTCCCCGTCGCTTAATCGATAGGTGACCCGATTGCTCCCTGTAGGCTTGCGAACCTTTTTTGTTGCAAGGATAGCAACGGTCTTAAAAAATTCATCCACCTCATATACCAACTGATTAAACAGCTGGTTGACCTCGAAGGAATGGAGGCTATCCGGGCGTAGCTCCGGTATTTTTTCGCTTAATAGCTTATCTAATTGATATTGGAATGCCTTTTCTTCATATTGACCAAACTGGCTGAGTAGCATTCTAACCTGCAAATAGTCCAATGAATGACCGAAATACTTACTTGCTGCTTTTTCAAAATGATGACCCTCATCTAAAATACAATAGCCAAATTCGGGGAGAATAGCATTTTCCGAAATGAGATCAACAAGGAGAAAAGAATGGTTGGTAATGACGAAATCAGCTGATTGAGCTGCATTTCTTGCCCGGTAATAGAAGTCATATGGGGACCAAGATTTATGCTGGTCAAAATTATGATCATGGCTAATTTTTTCCCAAAATAATGATCCACCGCTGGATAAATTGAGCTCGTCCCTATCACCGGTTTCTGTTTCCATTAGCCATATGAGAATTTGCATTTTCGACAGGCTGATATCATAATTATCGTCTTCTACTTTTAGGGAATGGACAAATTTTGTAATATCAATATAATGTGTTCTCCCTTTTAAAAGAACAGCTTTTATTGGATAGGGTAGCATTTTTTGCAATAAAGGAAGATCCTTTTTCATCAGCTGCTCTTGAAGCTGCGTTGTGTATGTACTTATCACGATCGTTTCCTTTAATTGGCTCGTTAGTATGGCAGCTGGGAGCAAATAAGCCATCGACTTACCAACACCCGTCCCCGCTTCAATAAGAGCATGTCTATGGGCAGAGAAAGCCCGAAATACGGTATCCATCATTTGAAATTGTCCCGGTCTCTTTTCAAACTGCTCAAATGCCTTCTGAAATAGCTGTTCTTTGTCAGCTTCATCTTCTGGATAATCGAGTGAAGGTCGCTGAATATTCTCGTCCGGTTCGGTCAAAGGCGTTAATAGTATCCCCCTATGTAATTCAAGTGTATAAGGGGCCTCATCAATGGTTTGTTCCTTCTCAACCACTAAATCCTCTAAGAGAAGAGAAATATCACTTTTTAACCCATGGGAATGCTTGAGCAATTGAGTAAGAGTAAGCCTCGGCAAGCTCTGTAGCTTTTTCAGCAAAATAATAAATAGCTCAGCTGTCACATAGGCATCACTGTCGGCCTGATGGGGACGATCATGGTCTAATCCTTCCTGGACAGCAAGATCATTTAGCTTATATCCATCTGCTGAAGGAAATAAAAATCTTGCCATTTCTACCGTATCTAACACGGGCCCGAGGAACCCTTCATAGCCTGCTTCCACTAATTCTTCCTGAAGGAATGAAAGATCGAACAACACATTATGAGCAACGAAATAAGCCTCGTCAAGAAGAGCGAGCACCCGAGGAGCAATTTCCGCAAAGGTTGGGGCTTGACTTACCATCTCATCCGAAAGACCTGTAAGTTCTTCAATGAAAAGAGGGATTTCCCTCTCTGGATTTATTAATGTAGAAAATTGCTCCATGATCACATCATTTTCAACAACCACAGCAGCAATTTGAATAATTCTATCTCCCTTTTTTGGTGAATTTCCGGTTGTTTCTAAATCCACCACTACATATTTGTTGCTCACTTAAAACACCTCAGATCCCTCATCTAAACATAAAAATGAAGGAGTTCTTAATAATTTCTAATGCTATTACTTTAACACAAACAGGATTGAAGTTAAAAGACCCCTTTCATAAGGGGTCCTCCAAAAAAAATTATCGTATCGTTTTTTCTGGTTCTGCGTGGAGCAGCTCAACAATCTCATTATCCTCATTCATGATCGCCACTTTAGGCTGATGAGTTGGAATTTTCTCCTCTGCAACGATTGCATAAGAAATAATGATGACAACGTCTCCCTCTTGAACCAATCTCGCAGCTGCGCCATTAATGCAAATCACACGACTTCCTCTTTCGCCAGGGATGATATACGTTTCAAATCTTGCACCATTGTTATTATTTACGATTTGCACCTTTTCATTCGGAACCATTCCGACTTCATCGAGTATATCCTCATCAATGGTAATGCTTCCGACATAATTCAGATTAGCCTCTGTGACTCGTGCACGGTGTATTTTTCCATTCATCATTGTACGGAACATGATGAAGCCCCCTTTTTGCTAAATCTCTTCCTCATTTATTCGACTGTGAGTACTAGGTTATCGATGAGACGAGCCTTCGAAAACTTCACAGCCAATGCCACGATTATTTTCCCTTCTAGCTTCTCAATTGGCCGCAATTCAGGGAAGGAGTAAATTTCAATATAATCTATCGTCCCTGAGGTCTTCGTCTCAATAAGGTTCCTCATCCTTGAAATAATAGCGTTCGGATTTGTTTCTCCCGCTTCTGTAAGCTCCTTCGCTTGAAGTAAGCTCTGATAAAGGATTGGTGCCTGTTCTCTCTCCTCAGGGCTTAAATGAACATTTCTGGAGCTCTTAGCGAGACCATCTTCCTCTCTGACGGTAGCAACTGGAATTAATTCAATTGGAAAATGAAAGTCCGAAATAAGCCCCGATACGACAGCAACCTGCTGTGCATCCTTCATTCCCATATAGACCCGTTCAGGTGCGATGATATGGAAGAGCTTTGTTAGCACGGTCGCTACCCCATCAAAATGTCCTGGTCGAGATTCACCGCACAGAACATTCGTCCTTTCCTGCACGAGCACCTTCACTGACAAAGGGCTTGGATACATTTCCTCCACAGAAGGATAAAAGATATAATCTACGCCTTCCTCGATACAAATACGCCCGTCCCTTTCAAAATCTCGCGGATAGGAATCAAAATCCTCATTGGGACCAAATTGAAGAGGATTGACGAAAATACTAACGACCACGATATCGTTTGCTTTTCTAGCCTCTCTAATCAGCTGAATATGCCCCTCATGTAAATAACCCATCGTTGGAACATAGCCGAGTGTATTTTTTTTCTTTAAAGCTGCTGTTATTGCTTGCATTTCTTTGATGGTTGTAATGGTCTTCATTGTTTGCCCCCGTATAGTCCTTGCAGTTCTTCTTCCTTCATCGTGAAGCTATAAGCATCTGTCGGGAATGTAGCTTGTTTGACTTCCTGAACATAGCCTTCAAGCCCCTTTTGA
>DLCS01000271.1 GCA_002480735.1 Bacillaceae bacterium UBA7792
AAACCGTCATGGTATTAGCGGTACAATTGATAATTTAGGGGAATTTGTTTCTGATAGCCGAGAAGCGACGAAGGCGAAAAATGAGATCATTCGTATATTGGATCAAATACATGAAGAGAATTTAGACTGCCATCTGTCGATCAAGATTACACAACTTGGGTTAGATATCGACCAGGATTTTTGTATGGCAAACGTTAGGGAGATTGTTGAAACCGCATACCAATATGATATTTTTGTTAACATTGATATGGAGGATTACTCCCGTTACGAAAAAACGATGGAGGTTCTTCAAATCTTAAGAGGGGACTATCCAAATGTAGGAACGGTGATGCAGTCTTACCTCTTAAGAGCAGAGGAAGACCTTGACAGGCTGCAAGATGTCCGCATGCGGATTGTCAAAGGGGCTTATAAGGAAAGCCCAGGGGTTGCCTATCAATCCAAAGAAGAAATTGACCGCAATTTTATTAAATTGGCAAAGAAAAGATTGCTAGGGGATGCGTTCACCTCGATTGCTACACATGACCATCATATTATTAATGAACTTAAGGCCTTTGTGAGGGAACACAATATCAGCCGTGACAATTTTGAATTTCAAATGCTGTACGGCTTTCGCAAAGAAATGCAATATGATCTTGCAAAAGAAGGCTATCGTTTCTGCACATATATTCCGTTTGGTACCGACTGGTTTGGCTACTATATGCGCCGCATTGCTGAACGCCCACAAAACCTTGGGATCGTTGCCAAAGATATGTTATATACAAGCGATAATAAGTTGAAAAAAGAACCGATCATCGGTGGGGCAGTGGCCGTGTCCTTGCTCTATCTTTTAAGAAAAAGTAGGAAAAAGAAAGATAAATAGTTTTTGGGGGACGGAGGGACAGGTTCCTCGACCCAAAAAGAGCAATCTCTCACTATATCAACATAGTGAGAGATTTTTTTGATCAGAAATATAGCAAACTTGATGTACGTCAATTTTTTTTAGAAAGGTTTCGATTAAGCTAAGAATACAGAAAACAAAGGAGGCCATAAATTATGAAAAGAGTTGTCTTTCAATTGGAACCATTAACTTGTCCGTCTTGTATTAAAAAGATTGAGTCTACCCTTAATAAAACGAGTGGAATTCAATCTGCTACTGTTCTATTTAATTCGAGCAAAGTAAGAGTTGAATTTGATGAACAAGATATTAGCACCGAACAGATTAGCAAAATAATCACTAAGCTTGGCTATGAAGTGCGATAAGCATGGAGGACAAGTGGGACAAGGGATCTATCCCTGCGTCCCACTATGGAAGGAGGAACGAAAATGATTCGTTTCATTAATCGAAATCGGAATAAGATAATTGGAATGTCAGGCTTAATTATTGCTACTGCCTTTTTGTTAAATATATTTGGTTTGGGTGAGTACAAGGCTATGCTCCTGATTTTGGCAACAGCTATTGCAAGTATTCCAATTTTTATAAAGGCCTTCCAAGCGCTAAGGATGAAGGCTTTCAGTATTGAGCTCCTTGTGTCTATTGCTGTGATAGGAGCGCTAGTGATTGGAGAGTATGTGGAATCAGCTGTCGTCACCTTCCTATTTTTGTTCGGCGCCTATCTAGAAGGCAGAACATTAGAAAAAACACGGTCATCCTTGAAAAAATTAATTGAAATGGCACCGCAGGAAGCGGAAGTTATACGAAATGAACAAACGCGAATGATTCCTGTAGAAGAGGTTGAAAAAGGGGATCGAATTTTAATTCGTTCTGGGGGAAAGGTGCCTGTTGATGGGAGAATTCTGACAGGGCATGCCCTCCTCAATGAAGCTACGATTACTGGGGAAAGTGCTCCGGTAATGAAACGTACCCAGGACCAGGTATATACCGGCACAATTGTGGATGAAGGATATATTGAAATCGTAGCAGAAAAGGTAGGAGCTGATACGACTTTTGCAAAAATCATCGAGCTTGTCGAAGAAGCGCAGGAAACGAAATCAAAAACGCAAAAATTCCTCGATCGATTTGCTAATGTGTATACACCGGCAGTTGTGATTCTATCAATCCTTGTCTTTTTGATTACGAAGGATATCCTTTTGTCCGTCACTTTCCTCGTTGTTGCATGTCCAGGCGCACTAGTCATTGGCGCTCCCGTATCAAACGTAGCAGGGATTGGGAATGGAGCGAGAAATGGTGTCCTTATTAAGGGCGGAGAGGTAATGGAGCAATTCTCGAAGGTGGATACAGTTGTATTTGATAAAACAGGGACATTGACGAAGGGGAAGCCTGAAGTAACTGATATCCACGTCATGAATGGGATGGAAGAAAATCTGTTTCTGCAAATGGCTGGAGTAGTAGAGAAGGTTTCTGAACATCATCTAGGTCAAACCATTGTGAATGAAGCGAAACGTCGGAAACTAGACATCGATCATGAACCCGAAGATATACAGGTAGTAAAAGGAAATGGTATCCTTGCACGAGTGAACGGGATGCCCCTTATTATAGGGAACCGAAAGCTTATGGAGACCCATGGAATCAAAATAGTGGAAGAAGTAGAGGAATATGCTCTAGGGAGAGAAAAACTAGGGAACACAGCTGTTTTTGCTGCAATAAACAATGAAATGGTGGGGATTATTTCCATTGCAGACCAAATTAGGGCGGATGCCCTTGAAGCCGTTCGTGAATTGAGGGAAAATGGAGTTAAGAGAATTTTGATGCTGACAGGTGATAATCGGCATACCGCAAGACGCGTTTCCGAACAACTAGGTCTTGATGAATATCATGCGGAGCTCTTACCAGAGGATAAAGTGAGATTTGTGAAGAAATTAAAGGAAGAAGGTCATATCGTTGCCATGGCGGGAGATGGGATTAATGATGCCCCAGCAATTGCTAATGCGCATATTGGTATAGCTATGGGAAAAGGCGGAACTGACATTTCAATGGAAACGGCAGATGTCGTGTTAATGGCAGATAAGCTTAAGCAATTCTCGCATGCCTATTCATTATCATTAGCAACGATTAGAAATATGAAGCAGAATATGTATTTTGCGGTAGGGGTAGTTTTTATTCTATTAGCTGGTGTCCTATTCGGGAACGTACACCTCGCCTCTGGGATGTTCATTCATGAAGCAAGTGTCCTTCTTGTTATCGTGAATGCTATGCGTCTATTAAGATTTAATAAGAGAAATAAACGGACTAGCATGGAAGAGCAACATCTTTTTACTGCTTAGGAATGGAGGATATCGATGAAGAGTGAGGAAAGACATTCCTGTGGACACCATGAAGCAGCCTGTGTCGCATTGGTGCCAATTTTTAACCATTTAGAAGATGAGCAGCTTCAAGAGGTCATGAAAGTGGTTCAATCAGTCTCTTATAAAAAAGGAGAAATCATCTACAGATCAGGTGATGACTCCTCTTCTTTATACATAGTGAATGAAGGGAAAATCAAGATCTACCGCCTTTCAGAGACCGGGAAGGAACTCCTTCTAAGAATTCTGGAACCTGGAGATTTTACGGGGGAACTAGCACTTTTCAAAGAAACGACACATGAAGCATATGCAGAGGCAATCGGAAACACGAAAGTCTGCATGATTAGCCGAATAGAACTGCAACAGCTTTTGTTAAAATATCCTTCCATCTCTTTAAAGATATTGAGCGAGTTTTCAAACCGATTAGAGGTCTCAGAAAAGCAAACAACTAGCTTTGCAACGGAAAAAGTGGAAACAAGGATTGCTTTATTTTTGGCCGAGTGTGCGGACCAGGAACAAAAGCTGGAATTTGATTTACCTATGAGTAAGAAAGATTTAGCCTCTTACTTAGGGACCACACCAGAAACAATTAGCCGGAAATTAGCTGAGTTGGAAGAACGGGAAATTATTATTCAAAAAAAGCAAAAGAAAATTGAAGTACTGGACTTAGATCGTTTATTATTAATAGGAGTGGACGGAAAGGGGTAGTACCGCTACAATGATGTGGCGGTACTTACCCTTTTTTAAATGAAGGAAGTGAAATCAGAAAGAGGATTTATGGAGATACTAAATTAACGTATATTTACTATTGTAAAAAAAGAACGCACAGAATTGAACAACAAAGGAGTAATGCAACATGTTAGAGGGGATTCTTTCAACCTATGCCTCCATGCTGGACTGGCATATGTGGGCTGAGGTGTTGACCTCAGCGGAAGCATGGGGAATGATTCTATCACTGGCTGTACTAGAATGTATTCTATCTGCAGATAATGCACTGGTCTTATCCGCTTTCGTTAAACCACTTCCGAAAAAGCAACAGAAAAAAGCACTTGTATATGGTTTGTGGGGTGCTTATTTATTCCGTTTCATTTTTATCGGGCTAGGTACGTTCTTGATTAAGCTTTGGTTTATTAAGCTCATTGGAGCTCTTTATTTGCTCTGGCTAGCGGTGAAATTCTTTATTGAGAAATACAAGTCAAAAGAAGACGGGGAAGATGAGGACAAAAATCAGCCAAAGGGTTGGCTTGTCAGTACATTTGGTGTTTTCTGGGCGACTGTTATCAGTGTCGAGCTGATGGACTTAGCATTTTCCGTTGACAGTATTTTAACGGCTCTTGCTGTTTCAGAAGAAGTATGGGTTATTTTACTTGGAGGAATGATTGGAATTCTCATGATGCGGGGGATTGCGACCTTCTTCATTGCGTTAATGAATAGAGTCCCAGAGCTTGAGACGACCGCTTATGTGTTAATTACGTTCATCGCCATAAAAATGGGATTAACCCTTGTCAATGTTCATATTTCTAACGAGGTGTTCATTATTGTATTGATTTCTGCTTTCTTAATCACTTTTGTGATTCATTATATTCGCAAACAAAAATCGGAGAAATTTTCGCATTAACAACTTCTTTATGACTCGGCGCTTCTTCCTTTTGGGTAAATCGTGTATAATAAAAGTTATTATCTTTAACTGGACAAAAGGAAGGTCGCCATGCCATTGGAGAATGAAAATATTACGCGGATTTTTTTGGATGAAAAAGAATATATTTTAATTGGGACGGCTCATGTATCTAAACAAAGTGCGGAGCTTGTCAAGGAAGTCATTGAAACGGAAAAACCGGATTCTGTCTGCATCGAATTGGATGAGCAAAGATATCAATCCATTATGGAAGGAAACAAGTGGAAGGAAACTGACATCTTTAAGGTCATTAAGGAAAAAAAGGCAACCCTTCTATTAATGAACTTGGCGATTTCTTCTTTTCAAAAAAGGATGGCCAAACAGCTGGGAATCCAAGCAGGACAAGAAATGATCCAGGGGATTGAGTCTGCCAAAGAGGTTGGATCGGAGCTTGTTCTTGCAGACCGGAACATTCAAGTAACATTTTCACGTATTTGGCATCAAGTGGGGTTCTGGGGAAAAACACAGCTCCTTACGCAAGTGATTGCCAGCATTTTTAGCGATGAAACGATATCAGAAGAAGAGCTTGAAAGAATGAAGAGTCAGGATATGATCAACTCTGTCCTAAATGAGTTTACGGAATCATTTCCGCGACTAAAGGTACCCTTAATTGATGAGCGGGATCAGTATTTATCCCAGAAAATCAAGGAAGCACCAGGGAAGAAAATTGTTGCGGTATTGGGTGCGGCCCATGTTCCTGGAATTCAGGAAGAAATGAAGAAGGAGCATGATTTGGGGCGCTTGACGGAATTGCCGCCAAAATCGAAGGTTCCACAAATCATCGGCTGGTCGATTCCAATTCTCATTCTAGCCCTTATTGCAATCACGTTCTTTCATGATCCATCGGCAGGATTAAAGCAGTCAATTAGTTGGGTGCTTTGGACTGGCACACTTTCTGCGATCGCCACGGCTCTTGCATTTGGGCACCCACTTAGCATTCTCACATCCTTTGTGGCGGCACCGCTGACGACGCTGCATCCTCTCCTTGCAGCTGGATGGTTTGCAGGCTTTGTTCAAGCTTATTTCAGCAGACCAAATGTTCAAGATTTTGAGAGTTTGACAGAGGATGTCTTTAGTATAAAAGGGTTTTGGAGCAATAAAGTCACCCGTGTTCTACTGGTTACCGTTTTTTCAAATCTTGGGGCCTCTATCGGTACCTTTATTGGTGGAGCCGATGTCATTCGCCTATTTCTCAAATTATTTTAATCATACTTTTACCTATTTCTTTAAGGGGAATAGGTTTTTTTAATCTCTTTTTTGAAACGTAGTTCTTAAAAAAACACTTCCTAATACCTATATATCGCATAATCCCCGAAATTTCTTTCTAATTCGATTCCATTTTTTTCAAAAAATAAGGAGGATGTCCCACAGGAATATATTTATGAAGGCTAGAATAGAATGTTAATTGGAAATGCCTTCCTGGATGGAGTCTTCTGATACAGATGGTTGTGATAATGTTCAGTACTGATTTTAGCCTCATGTGTATGGGTGAACGAGTTTTGCTCGGTACGAGCAACTTAGTGAACACATACGCATGAGGCGGCAATAAGATCAACTACAGATAAAAAAGAGATAATGGGGAGAAAAAATGGGGAAACTTCATTGGAACAGTTTGTTGATGGTTGTGGCTATTGTCGTGATGCTTTCTGGATGTATGAAGGTGGAAGCGACGAAGCAGGAGAAAGAGATAGGGACATTGCCTCATAAGGTGGCACAAGTTGAAAGAGATTTGGAGAAGGCACTCCCGGTTGTGATTGATGTGGTGGATCCGCAAACAGAGGAAATTGTCCAATCCTTTATTCCATGGGAGATGGACCTGGATATTCATGATGAGGCCTTTAAAACGGAGCTGGAAAAATGGGCAAAGGAACTGGCAAGGGGAACAGATTCAACAACCGGCTATGACCAAAAAATGATTCAAGACAGAATCGGTCCAGACGGGCAGATCATAAAAGGCAAGCCGATGGTAATCCTGGACGAAGCGGAATTGGTTGAAAGGGTATTGAATGCCACTCAAACTGGGGGAACGGTTGAGCTGCCGATAGAGGTTAAAGAAAGCCAGTATAATCCTGAAGAGGTCGCAAATTTAGACGAGGTGGTAGTCGCTTCCTATACGACTTATTTTGATAGTGGCGTTACTGGGAGAGCCAAGAATATTGAGATATCAGCTTCAGCGATTAATAATGTAATACTGGGTGTAGGGGATCATTTTTCTTTTAATGAAGTGGTAGGCCCGCGCGATCAAGCGAACGGGTATCAGAAGGCCATGGAAATCGTCAACAAAGAGCTTGTGGAAGGGATAGGTGGAGGGGTTTGCCAAACATCTTCTACTTTATTCAATGCGATTGATCAAGTAGGTGTCGAGTATCTGGAATGGCATCATCATTCGCTTAGTATCGGCTATGTGCCTGCTGGAAGAGATGCGACCGTTTCTTATGGGGGATTGGACTTTCGATTTAAGAATAAAAAGGAAGTTCCACTTTTAATAAAGGCTTATGTGAAGGGTGGATCCTTGACTGTTGAAATAAGAACCTCGAAGGCCAATGCGGAAAAACTGTAGAAATTAATATGAACAGACAGGATGAGAAAGGCTCAGGGAATTCCCTGGGTCTTTCTTAAATAGAAATATTGGTTCTCAAGTGTAAAGTTTATGATAGAAATAGTATAATAGGGTTAAAGAAATAGAAAGCCGAGGAGGATGGGATTATGCGTAACAAGGAAATGCTTTTAATACCTGGGCCGACACCGGTCGTCGATTCGATTTATGACGCATTAGCGAGCGAAACGAGAAGTCATACGGACCCACGATTTGTTGAGATCTATAAAAATGCCATTGCAAAAACAAGAGAAATGTTTAAGACAGATGGAGAAGTATTTGTTATTTCTGGCTCTGGAACGATAGCGATGGAAATGGCACTTGTGAATACGGTTGCAGCAGGGGAGAAACTTTTAGTCATAAGTCATGGCTATTTCGGAGATCGCTTTATCAAATTGGGAGAAGCATTTGGTATTGAGATTGATGTTCTACAGGCAGAGTGGGGAACACATGTTGATCCGAAGGCTGTAGAGGAGAAGCTGGCAACAGGAGGCTACAAGGCGGTAACCATTACTCATGCTGATACATCAACTGGGGTTGCAGCAAACCTTGATGTGCTAGTTCCCGTTGTGAAGAAATATGGGGCACTTGTGATTCTTGACGGAGTTTGCGCCACAGCAGCGATGGAAGAAGACATGAGCAAAGCCTATGGTGATGGAAAAATTGATGTCGTCCTAACGGGTTCTCAAAAGGCAATTGGAGTACCGCCGGGCCTAGCAGTGGTTGCTTTTAACCAAACGGCTCTCGAGGCTCGCAAAAAAATAGAAAAGATCCCTGCCTATTATTGTGATATATACAATTGGTTACCAATTATGCATGATCCTTCTAAATATTTTGCAACGCCTCCAGTAAATCTCATCTATGCTTATGATGAAGGAATGAGATTAGTCCTTGAAGAAGGAATGGCTGCGCGCTATGAGCGTCACACCGCTTATGGACGAGCTGTAAGAGCTGCACTTTCTGTCTACGGTATGAAAGCGCTAGCGAATGAGGATATCGCAGCGGCAACCTTAAGCTGCATTCTTTATCCGGAGGGAATTAATGACGGGGAATTCCGTTCTGCTCTTGCTGGGAAAGGACTTATTGTTGCGGGAGCACTAGCCCATTTAGCTGGGAAAGCCTTCCGCATCGGCCATATGGGAAATACAACAGTTGAAATGCTTGAAAAGGCAGTTGTCTTAATCGGAGAAACATTGAACGAACAAGGGCTGTCTGTAGACATCAATCAGGGAGTTGAGAAGTTCAAGGAAGAGGCTTTGACTGTTAGAAATTAATAGAATAGGTAGAAGAGAGGGAGAATCTAGAGATGGTTCTCCTTTTCTGATGATCTAGGGTGATTGGAACTTGAATAACTAAATCAATCAAATGTTGAGTAGAGGTGCTTTTTTGTGTATTTAACGGTAAAGGAAACAGCAGAATATTTGTCAATTTCTGAAGTGGACGTGAGAGCTCTTATCCTATCGAAGCGAATCCGAGCTCTTTTTGATGGGGAGCAATATCTTATCAATAGAGAACAATTTAATACTCACCTCAAGCAGGTAGAAAAATATAAGGAATTAATAGAAGAAATTCTTAACGAACCTATCCCAGTGGATATCGATATCAAGGATGAAGATTGAGAGTGTCCGTACCAGATGGACAAAATAGCATAAATGTCCACGGTGCGTACCAGGTACCGCCTGTTTTTTTAGGCAGTATCTGGTACTTTTGTTTGGTTTATGCATAAATATGAGCTTGTCTTATTTTTTATTCGAATTTTGCTTGCGCCGATGCGGAATATCCTTTATGATGGTACAGGTGAATTATTATTCTAATAAACTAATATTCTTTCGCGATATTCAATAAAAAGTACTACAACTTAGTCCTTTTTTGAATAAATGATTGAATTTCTATCATAATACTACTAACAAGAGGTGCATACATCTTATGAATAGTTTTTCAAAAACTGTGGAGAGCTCTCATGAAAAATCTCCATTTTCGATGATGATTTTTCTTAAATTCTTAATTCCATCTATTATTGGGATAGCGCTGTTTATGGTACCTGTGAAAGCAAATGGTGGGATTACGATTCCAGTTGCCCTAATAGCGAACCAAATTACCACTCATTTAGAGACAATAATTCCGACTATAACCGTTATCCTCATTTCTATATCTGTATTAGGTTCCATCATGGCCGTTCTGTTTAAACCGAGCTTTATTATGGAGAATTCTTTTCTGAAAAATTTATTTTTTGTAAACAAGTTCTGGTTCATCGTTCGTGTGATGGGAATGGTGATTTCGATCCTTACACTAACTAAAATAGGCCCAGCTTGGGTTTCTTCAGAGGATACAGGGGGATTGCTCTTATATAATTTAGTTCCTATTCTTTTTTCTGTATTCCTGCTAGCAGGCTTTCTATTACCGCTACTATTAAATTTTGGATTACTGGAGTTTTTTGGGGCCTTGCTTATGAAAGTGATGAGACCTGTCTTTACATTGCCAGGACGTTCCTCACTGGATTGTATTGCTTCCTGGGTTGGAGATGGAACGATTGGGGTCATCCTAACAACCAAGCAGTATGAGGAAGGCTTTTATACAAAGAGAGAGGCAGCGGTTATCGCGACGACCTTTTCAGTCGTTTCGATTACTTTTTCGATTGCGATTATTTCTTATCTCAACTTATCTCAATACTTTGTTCCATATTATTTAACGATCCTCTTTATTGGTCTAGTTGCTGC
>DLCS01000095.1:0-7279 GCA_002480735.1 Bacillaceae bacterium UBA7792
CCTTCATACCACGAAAATCAGCTGGTCTTGTATAATGTGGATGCTCAAGGAAACCTGTACTAAACGAATCCTGTCGATGGGATTCTTCATTTCCGAGAACTTCTGGCAGGAGTCTCACGACGCTATCAATAATCACCATCGCCCCAAGCTCACCGCCTGTCAGCACATAATCACCAATGGAGATTTCATCTGTAATAAGGTTCTGCCGAATCCTTTCGTCATAGCCCTCATAATGACCACAAATGAAAATTAGATGCTGCTCCCCTGCGAGCTCTTCCGCGAGCTTTTGATGATGAGGCTTTCCTTGTGGACAAAGAAGGATGACTCGTGGCTTCTTACTATTAGCCTGCTCCTTCAAATGATCGACAGCGTCAAAAATAGGCTGTGGCTTTAATACCATTCCTGCCCCGCCACCGTATGGGTAATCGTCAACGGTCTAATGCTTGTTGTCCGCAAACTCACGAAAATTAACGATATTGTAGTGTACAGCTTTCTGCTCCGCTGCTTTTTTTAAGATGGAGCTTCCTAAAACCCCTTCGAACATCTCAGGAAAAAGTGTTAAAACGTCGATGTTCATCATGGCAAAAGCCCTTCCATTGGTTCGATGAGAATGACTTTTTCTTTTACATCAACTTTTTTAACAACTTGTTCAATATATGGGATTAGGATTTCTTTTCCACCCTTACCTTTTATAACCCAAACATCATTGGCTCCCGGGGTTAAAATTTCGCTTACCTTGCCGACTTCCTCCCCCTTTGTCGTAAATACAAGACAGCCGATAATCTCATGAAAATAAAATTCATCGTCCTCAAGCTCCGTTAACTGACCTTCATGGATCTTCAAGATACCGCCCTTCATCTTTTCGACCTCGTTCATATTTTCATAGCCTTTAAAGGTTAGCAGGTCAAAATTCTTATGAACGCGATGAGTTTCAATGGTTAATGGGGTAGGTTCAGTTTCACCAGGCATGAATAAATAAATTTCATTTCCCGGAGCATAGCGTTCTTCGGGAAAATCTGTTTTTGATATTACTCGTACTTCGCCTTTAATCCCATGTGTATTCACTATTTTTCCAACGTTAAACCATTTATGCAACTGTCTCACCTCTATCGAATTTCAGCTACGATGCCATCCTTAATAATAATGGTTTTATTCGTAACCGTATCCTCCCAAGTGTCGCCAACTTTAACTTCAACAATTCCTTGTATTTCTCTCTCCTTTAGTTCACTTCCTAAAGGTAGCATATGTAATTGTTCAATTTGAAACTCAAGCAGTTTGATCTTTTCCTCACGCATATGTATCTCTTTTTCAAAATGCTTTTTTACGTTAGCCGTTTGAAACTTTTTTGTTTTTTCTAGCTTTTTCAACTCAAAGCGTAGCTGTTCGCACTCTTTTTTTAACTGAAGCAGATTTCCTTCGTACTTGCTAAGCAATTGTTCTTTACTCTTTTTCGTAAGCACCTGTTTCACGACTATATTTTGAAGGACAAGCAAAGCTAGCGCCCCCTTAGCGAATGGTTAGAATGCTTTAATAGTGAAAAGAAGGAGGGTTTCCCCTCCTTCCTGCTGTAATTCATCTTAAACTTATTCAACAATTTCTAAAAAGATCTTCTTCTGTCCAGATGATCCCGCTGCATAGACAACAGTCCGAATGGCTTTAGCGACACGCCCTTGTTTTCCGATTACCTTGCCCATGTCATTCTTATTCACATTAAGCTTGTACGTAACTCGATCCGACTCTTCTAAGGCGTTCACCTGAACATCCTCAGGAAAGTCAACAAGCGGCTTGACAATTGTTTCAATAAGCTCTTTCATGTCTATCCTTACTTGCTGTACTTAGCGTTATGGAATTTTTCCATAATGCCTTGTTTTGAGAATAGGTTGCGAACTGTGTCAGATGGCTTTGCTCCATCCTTCAACCATTTAAGAGCTAATTCTTCATTGATGTCCACGATAGCTGGATCAGCTACTGGGTTGTAAGTTCCTACTGTTTCAATGAAACGTCCATCACGAGGAGAACGAGAATCAGCTACTACGATACGATAAAAAGGAGATTTTTTTGCTCCCATACGCTTTAAACGAATTTTTACTGCCATGTTTTATAGCACCTCCGAATAGTTTCACACAAGATAGAATAATAACAGATTGTTAATTAGTTTGTAAAGTGTTTTTTCTTGTCAGTACAGAAAATTATTGAAAAGGGTTAAAAGGAAGGTTAAAGCCGCCTCGTTTCTTGCCCTTTTTCTTTGCCTTTTGCTGCATTCCTGTCATTTGTTTCATCATTTTCTTCATATCCTCGAATTGCTTTAAAAGACGATTTACCTCTGGTACAGAGGTACCGCTCCCCTTCGCAATCCGCTTGCGACGACCAGCTGTGATGATTTCAGGGTTTGTCTTTTCCTCCCTGGTCATGGACTGGATGATGGCCTCAACATGGGAAATCTGCTTCTCATCTATTTGCAAATTGTTAAGCCCTTTGATCTTATTGGCACCTGGCATCATCTTTAGGAGATCCTCCAGTGGTCCCATATTACGAACCTGTCCAAGCTGTTCGAGGAAATCATCAAGGGTAAAGGAAGCTGTTCGCATTTTCTGCTCAAGTTCCTTCGCTTTTTCCTCATCAACGTTGGCCTGTGCCTTTTCAATTAATGTGAGGACGTCGCCCATTCCAAGAATACGGGAAGCCATTCGTTCTGGGTGGAACGCTTCTAAAGCATCGAGCTTCTCCCCGAGACCAACAAATTTAATCGGTGTGTTCGTGACGGAACGAATGGAAAGGGCAGCACCACCGCGAGTATCACCATCAAGCTTTGTCAAAACAACTCCCGTTAGACCAAGCTGTTCATTAAAGCTTTGGGCCACATTGACAGCATCCTGACCTGTCATCGCATCAACGACAAGGAAGATTTCATTTGGATTTGTTAACTCTTTAATATCCTTTAATTCACCCATCAATTCCTCGTCGACATGCAATCGACCTGCCGTATCAATGAGAACATAATCATGATGGTCCTCTTTTGCCTTCTCAATCGCTTGCTTGGCGATTTCCACTGGACTTACCTGGTCTCCAAGGGAGAACACCGGCATATTCAGCTGCTTGCCTAGTGTTTCGAGCTGCTTAATTGCCGCAGGACGGTAAATATCCCCAGCCACAAGCAATGGATTACGGTTGTATTTCTTTCGAAGTAGGTTTGCAAGCTTTCCTGTCGTTGTTGTTTTACCAGCACCCTGCAGGCCGACCATCATAATGACAGTAGGTGGACGATTAGCGACGGCAATTTTGCTTTCCTCGCCACCCATCAGATTTGTGAGCTCTTCTTTCACAACTTTGATAACCTGCTGACCTGGTGTTAAGCTCTTTAGCACTTCTTGCCCAACAGCCCGCTCACTCACCTTTTTTACGAATTCTTTGACAACTTTGAAGTTAACGTCCGCTTCAAGTAAGGCAAGACGAACCTCGCGCATCATTTCTTTTACATCCGCTTCATTCACTTTCCCTTTTCCGCGGATCTTTTGCATCGTGCTTTGCAGTCGGTCGGCTAATCCTTCAAACGCCATACTTGCCGCCTCCTAATCCAATTTCTCGAGCTCTGCTAGCGCCTCAATTAACGCCTCTTTAGATGAAGAGTCTTCCTCCAAGGCCTGCCTCATCTTCTGAAGGAGCTTGCTTCGATGTTGAAATTTATTAAATAAATGTAGCTTTTCCTCGTATTCCTCGAGCATTGCTTCCGTACGCTTAATGTTATCGTACACAGCCTGCCGACTAACACCATATTCATCGGCAATTTCTCCTAATGAAAAATCATCCAGATAATAGAGAGACATATAGCTTTGTTGTTTTGGTGTTAACAAGGATTGGTAGAAATCATATAAGTAATTGATTCGAGTTGTCTTTTCTAGCACAGCTCATCCCTCCTTGTTAAGTGAAAAGCCTTTACATTGACAGTGTACACACATTCCAAAAAGATGTCAAGGTATTATCTTTACACATAGAAAAGCAGAGACGACTTGTTAAGCCCCGACAAGCGCTGGAAGTCCAGAAGGAGAAGTCTGCTCTATGACTGCACCATCAGGACTTAAGCGACTCAAGGAGCTAGTCGCCAGAGCCAGACAGCTCTTCCTTCTCCACCAAATCCGCGAATAGTCCATACACATATTGCTCAGCATTAAATTCCTGCAGATCATCCATTTTCTCGCCAAGTCCGACAAATTTCACCGGAATGCCTAGCTCATTGCGAATCGCAAGAACAATTCCACCCTTTGCCGTTCCATCGAGCTTCGTAAGCACGATTCCACTCACATTCGTCGCTTCTTTAAAGGTTTTTGCTTGAATTAAGGCATTTTGTCCTGTCGTTGCATCCAGGACAAGTAGAACCTCGTGAGGAGCACCTGGGACCTCCCTTTCAATCACGCGTTTGACTTTTTCAAGCTCCTTCATTAAATTCACTTTATTTTGTAGGCGTCCAGCCGTATCACAAATTAAAATATCGGCATTTCTCGATTTTGCAGCCTGGATTGCATCAAACATGACTGCTGCAGGGTCGGAGCCAGCTCCTTGCTTGATCACCTCGACACCGACTCTTTCTCCCCAAACCTCTAGCTGCTCAATCGCTCCTGCACGGAACGTATCCCCCGCAGCAAGGACGACATTTTTTCCTTCTGACTTAAACTTATGAGCAAGCTTCCCGATGGTCGTCGTCTTGCCCACACCATTGACACCAACAAACAACAGGACGGTCAAGCCTTCCTCCTGAATGTTTAATTCTGAAGATGCTTCATCCCCACCCTCATAGATTTCGACAAGCTTTTCGGAAATGACGCCTTGGACCTCCTGTGGATCCTGAATATTTCTTCTTTTAACCTCCATTTTCAGCTCATCAATTAATTCCATGACCGTTTCAAATCCAACATCGGCTGAAATTAAGATTTCCTCAAGCTCCTCGAAAAAGTCCTCATCGACCTTGCGATAGCGTGCGACTAGTTCATTGACTCGTCCGGAAAAATTATCTCTTGTCTTCGTTAGCCCTTCTTTAAACTTCTCGGTTACGGCATCCGTTTGTTTCGTAATCTTTTCCTTCAGCTTCTTAAAAAAACTCATTCCAATCACATCCTACGATTCTACTAATTCTTTCGTTTCCTCAAGTCGAACGGAGACCAATTTCGAAACCCCTGATTCCTGCATCGTCACTCCATACAGAACATCTGCCCCCTCCATCGTACCCTTGCGATGAGTGATGACGATAAACTGAGTTTCATGGCTGTAGCGTTTCAAATATTGACTAAATCGATGGACATTCGCTTCATCTAATGCAGCTTCCACCTCATCAAGTATACAAAATGGAACCGGACGAACCTTTAAGATTGAAAATAACAAGGCAATCGCAGTTAGCGCTCTTTCTCCCCCTGACAACAATCCAAGGTTCTGTAATTTCTTCCCTGGTGGCTGTGCAACAATTTCAACACCTGTATTCAATAGATCCGTTGGGTCTGTCAAATACAGATCCGCTCGTCCACCACCAAAGAGGGATTGGAAAACCGATTCAAAATGAGAACGAATCCCTGTAAAGGTTTCCTCAAACCGTTTTTTCATTTCTACGTCCATTTCATCGATAACCTGGAAGAGTGTTTCCTTTGCTTCCTGGAGATCATTCTTTTGTTCCAGCAAAAATTCATAGCGCTCTGATACACGATCATACTCTTCGATTGCTCCGAGGTTAACGGTTCCAAGCTCTTCAATCGATAGCTTAATTAACTTGACCTTTTTTCTAGCCTCTTCTACTGGGAGCGTTAATGGGAAATCCTCTTTTGCTGCCTCAAAAGAAAGCAAGTATTCTTCCCGTAGTTGATTTAAACGATTCTCAAGTTCCACATCAATCCGATTAAGCTTG
The DNA here is from genome assembly GCA_002480735.1 of Bacillaceae bacterium UBA7792. Lineage (GTDB taxonomy): Bacteria > Bacillota > Bacilli > Bacillales > Cytobacillaceae > Robertmurraya > Robertmurraya andreesenii. Next base: position 5,888 of record DLCS01000095.1, read on the forward strand.
ATCTCTTCATCCTTAAGAACGCCAATTAAGCCACGCTGCTGTCTTTTCAGCTCTTTGACTTCAAGCTCAAGATCCTCAACCTGATTATGCAATCCGAGACGTTCCTCACGGCGAGAGGAAATAAGCTTAATCGTTGCATTTTTATCCTCTAGCTTTCTTGCGGCCGCTTCCTCTATTGATTCCTCACCAGATGTACTGTCAGACATCTCAGAGGTGAGCAGTGCAAGGTCCTCCGTTAATAATGCATGGCTAGCCTCATTCTCTGCTAGCTCCTCCACTGTTCGTGAGAGGTTTTTCTTGGCATGAAGTGCCTGCTCATTGATTGCAGCTAGTTTAATTTTCAGCTTATTTATTTCCTCCGTTACCGATTCCTTCGAGGAGGCTTGTGTATTTTTCTGCTCTGTTAATTGTTGAATTTGTAACTCCAAATTGGAGATTTCCATTTCTGCCTTTTGTAATGAAGCGGACAATTCATCTTTTCGGGCATTCAATTTCTTTTGTTCTTCTCCATATTGAGAAATATTGAGATCGTATAGAGCCAGCTTTTCATTGATACTCTTTTCCTCTATTTCAACCTCACGTAAATCTCCTTTAATGGCTTGCTCCTTAATACGGAGATCCTCTCCGTTTTTTCGCAAAGAGTCAATATGAGCAACTTGTGCTTGGATACTCGCTTTCAGCTGCTTGACGTGGTCCTCCTTTGCGGTTGTTTGTCGTTCCATCTCTAAGAGCTTTGCCTGCAGATCCTCAAGCTCACTTTTTCTACTAAGAAGAGAGGATTGCTTTTGCTTTAGAGCACCACCTGTCATCGACCCGCCTGTGTTCACCACATCTCCATCCACTGTTACAAACCTGCAGCGGTATTGAAGAATCCTTGCCATTTCATTAGCACCTTTTAAATCCTTCGTGACAACAACCGTTCCAAGTAGGCTTGTGATACAATCAACATATTTTTTATCAAAGCCAATCAAATCTGATGCAACACCAATGAATGATGGGTGGCTTTGAATACTTTGAAGCTGCTGAAATGAAAGAGATTTTCCCTTTATGACACTTAAGGGTAAAAAGGTTGCCCTTCCAAATGCGTGCTGCTTTAAATATTGAATGGCTTGTCTAGCACTTTCCTCTGTAGATACAACAACATGCTGCATGGCAGCACCTAAGGCGGTTTCTACCGCCACTTCATATTCCTTAGGAACGGAAATGAGCTCAGCAACTGCCCCTTCAATCCCCGAAAGCTTGCTATTTCTAGCCTTTAGAATCTCCTTGACCCCTTGGAAAAAGCCGGAATAGTCCTCCTCCATTTCCTCAAGCATATCGATTCTTGATTTCGCTTTTTGTAAATATTGATAAGCTTGGTAAAGGGTCGACTCCTGTTTATCATACTCTTAG
>DLCS01000095.1:7464-9275 GCA_002480735.1 Bacillaceae bacterium UBA7792
CTCTGCACGCAGACTTTCAAGCTTTTTTTGTTCATTTCGATAAATATGAACCTGTTCTTCCAGTTCGTTTTGTACTTCCTTTAAGAGTGCAAGAATTCCTTTTCGTTTATCACTTATTTGACGACGATCCTCAATAAACTTTTTGTTATCATCTTTCAGTTTTTCGCTGCGAAGAGACTGCTGTCCCAATTGGTTATCAATATTTTGCAGTTCATTTTTGTAGGAGGCTGTCCGATTTAAGATTTCAATATAATCACTCTTCAGCGACTCTATTTTTTCTTCAATATTTTCGCTAAAAAGCTTAAGCATATGCTGTTTTTCATTAAGCGCACGCTGTAGCTCTTTCACTTCATTTTCTACGAGAAGCAAGGCCTCTTCCTGCTCTTTTTTCTGGTTCGTAAGGGTCTCGATTTTCGTATTTAATGAAAGGATTGATTTCTCCAGCTGCTCTTTGTTTTGCTTCGCATTCTTTTTTCGTTCTTTGAGGACCTCTTTCCTCCCCTCAAGCTTCTCAAGCTCCTCACTTGCTTGAAGTAGCACTGCTTGAAGGTCGTCAATTGATTCGTCTAATGCAGCAATTTCCTCCCGCATCCCAACCATGTTGGCTTCTTTCGCCTGTAAGGTCGTGGAAAGCTGGATTTCGGCTTGCTTATTCCGTTCAAGCTCTACCGACAACTGTTCCCATTTTTTATGCAAGTCCTCGATTTCATAGACAGTAAGGGCCACTTCGATTTTCTCAAGCTCTTCCTTCTGTTGTAAATAATCCCGGGCAATGGATGCTTGAATTTTTAACGGCTCAACCTGCCCCTCGAGTTCATGGATAATATCGTTGACCCGATTCAGGTTCTCCTCCGTCTCCGTTAGCTTTCCTTCTGCTTTTTTCTTTCTTGTCTTGTATTTTAAGACTCCGGCCGCCTCTTCAAAAATCGTTCTTCGTTCCTCAGCCTTACTGTTGAGAATTTCTTCGACTCTTCCCTGACTAATAATCGAAAACGCCTCACGGCCAAGACCGGAGTCCATAAATAGATCAATAATGTCCTTCAAGCGACAGCCTTGCTTATTAATAAAAAACTCACTATCTCCCGACCGATACACTCTTCTTGTCACACTTACCTCTTGATAATCGATCGGCAGGAATTGGTCTTCATTTTCAAGAGTGAGAGTTACCTCGGCAAAATTGAGGGGTTTTCTCGAATCACTGCCTGCAAAAATGATATCCTCCATTTTTGCTCCTCGGAGGGATTTTGCTGATTGTTCACCCAGCACCCAACGGATTGCATCCGTGATGTTGCTTTTACCACTACCATTTGGGCCAACAACCGCCGTAACACCAGGAACGAAATCAACTCCTATCCGTTCAGCGAATGATTTGAACCCAATGACATCCAAACGTTTCAGATGCACATTTGTATCCTCCTTCGTTCCTCTTATTCATGTCTCAGCTTCTCTAGAGCCATATGAGCAGCATGCTGCTCCGCTTCTTTTTTTGATTTTCCAGTACCTACTCCAATTTCTTCACCGTTCAAAAGAACCTGGGAGACAAATTCTCGGCTATGGGCCGGGCCTTTTTCCTCGAGTATCTTGTATTCAATCATCCCTGTTCCATCTCTTTGAATAAATTCCTGGAGTTGACTTTTGAAATCCATCACATGAGAAAAAGCACCTGCATCAATTTTAGGGAAAACTACTTTTTCAAGAAATTGAACAACTGGCTCAATCCCCTGATCCAGAAAGAGCGCACCAACAAACGCCTCGAACACATCCGCTAAGAGGGCTGGTCTCGTCCTTCCACCTGTCATTTCTTCACCTTT
>DLCS01000027.1 GCA_002480735.1 Bacillaceae bacterium UBA7792
AAAAGTGCTACTCAATCTATACGTATCGCACGCCTAGTAGGAAACGGAATGGCCGGCATTAAGGACATTCCAGAATCACAATCCGTGCGAAAACAGCCTTATTTTAAGAATGAAGTATCTTCAAAATCATATTGTGTGTAAGATTCCAATATTACCCGTATAATATTGTTGAATAACTGAATGGGGGGATATAGATGCAAATTGAGATGTGGACGGATTTCGCTTGACCATTTTGCTATATTGGCAAAAGGCGTCTGGAGGACGCTATCAAGCAGATTGACCATCCGATTGAAGTGACTTATCGGTGCTACCAATTGGACCCAACTATGGGCCGAGATATTAAGGAAAACATGTACGAAGTACTTTCCAAAAAGTATGGCATGAGTATCGACCAGGCGAAAGTAACGACAGGCAACATGGTTCAAATGGCAAAGGAAGCTGGGTTGGATTATCAAATAGATACGTTGATTTTGACAAACACATTTGATGCCCATAGTTTGACCATGTTTGCAAAGAAAAAGGGGCTTATGCAGGAAATGACGGAGCGCATTTTACGTGCGTATTTTACCGAGTCCAAGCATATTGGTGACCATCAGACGCTTACAGAATTAGCAGTCGAGATTGGACTGGACCGGGAAGAAGTAAGAAATATGCTCGCAAGTGACGAAATGGCGGATGCCGTTCGTTCAGATGAACAACTCGCTAGACAGTATGGTGTCACGGCAGTTCCGTTCTTTTTGATTAATAAAAAATACGCCCTCACTGGTGCTCAGCCGATAGAGGTGTTTGTCCAAGCATTAGAAAAAATCATCGCTGAGGATAAAATTGTGGTCTTAAATACACAGGATGGATTAAACTGTGACGACGAAGGCTGCGAAATCCCTAAAAAATCATAAAATAAACAGCACCACTCTCCGAGAGTAGTGCTGTTTCATGGATTTAACCATTTTTCGATATAATCCTCGATAATTTGCTGCTTATCCCAATTATCTCTAAATGTTGGGAAAATAAAAGTTTGATAGAGTACTAAATAGTATGCAGGTGCAAGGGTCTTTAGCATTCTGTATTCCTCAAGCAAGTAGGCTCTTGTTCCGTAGTTGCTCCATTGGCATAAATAATCCTCCAATAGAATCTCGGCACTTCGCTCTGAAAATAATTGTTTGACTTCATCCAACAACACGATCACACTTAGAAACGGATGAGAAAGTGAACAATCTGACCAATCAAAAATGATTGCATTTTCCTCTTGAATCTTGATATTCCCTCCAAAAAAATCACCATGCTCTAATGCTAGAGGAAGCTTCGAATGCTTCTCTAAAAGATCGCATTTTTCCAATATGTTAGGAAGACGATCCTTCAATCTCCAATAGGTTTCGCTGGATATTTCTCTTGTCCTGACCAAATCATCCAAGGAAGCTTTCAAATGAGAGCGGATTACCTGTGATACTGGTCTGATGGGACAATTCAATTTTTTGAGTTCATTTGTATGAAAAATGGACTCTTTTTGAATATGTGCAAGCCTTAGAAGCGATTGTCTCCAGTATTCTAAGTGATCGGTATACCCAAGTAATGATCCTCCAACCTCCTTCATGATGAACCATTTCTGTTCTATTTCGATACCAAGTATTTCCGGAACATAGGAAGGATGGTTTTCAAATAAGTAACGACTAACCGCTGGTTCATGTGAAAAAACATCGGGTACAGCTTTGAAGTAATAGCTTTCGTTTTCAGCCTGAACTCTAAATAAGGTGGATCTTTCCCAGCTTCTAATTTGTTCAAATTCTAGCGAATCGTGGGGCAGCATTTTTTGAACCCACTCTTCCATTTTTCTTCTCCAGCCAAACTCAAACCATGGAAAAGCAGAAGAAAGGCTAGCAGATAACCATATCTCCAAAATGGAACGGTCAATATCATTCAATTCCTTGCATTGATTGAAATTGGACAGTTGTAGCCAAAGAGCATTTGAAGAAAGTAGTGGGGAACCCTCTAATACTTCTACTACATAGATCCGAACCCTATCCATTTGTAGAAAGCATTTTAATACATTGGTCTTTACCTGAAATTCTTTTTCGAAATATTCATTAATATGATTTGATACGGCAACATGTTGAATGCTAGGTTGAAAATATGGGAGGGATAGTCTCTCTGAACTAGAACTCAGTAATAATTTCTGCTCTTGTTTTGAATAAACAATGAATTTATAACACCAATTTATCTCCATTTGTGCACCTTCATCAAAATTATGTTTCTCCCCACAGACCGTTTTTCTCTTAGAGATTATCTCATAAAATGAAATCTACTTGCCAGTTATTCAAAAATGGCTTGAGACTATCGGGGATCTTTCTAAGGGTAAAATCTTTAGAAATTTTAATACGATCCTTTCTAACAGCTATACTTTTTCGTAAAGTTTTGAAACCAATAATCCCGTTTGCACGTATAATAATTATTACAAAAAAGTAAGGAGTAAAATCTATGGCAGCAGGTATAGTCAATCTAATTATTATGATTCCCTTCTTAATTTTCGCTATCTTTTTATCAAAAGGAAAGGGGGCTTTCTTGATCGCAGGGTATAATACGAAGTCTGACAGTGAAAAGGCTAAGTACGATGAAGTAGCTCTCTGCAAATTCATGGGAAAAATTATGTATGGAATTTGTTTCAGTCTATTTTTATGGTCATTAAGTGAAATGCTAGAGAAGCAATTCATATTTATTATTGGCCTTATATTATTTCTTTCACTTGTGATATTTGCATTAGTGTATGTCAATACAAGAAACCGATTTAAAAAGGATGTCTCATAACACCATTGTGACTTAAAAATATTCGACTACTGTCGGGTATTTTTTTGTTCATATTAAAAAAAAGTTGTCAAAGAAGACAGCCTGATCGCGGGATTAAACGACTCCCACCCATTTCATATGCAAGAAATCGTGGGTCAAGTGATGCTAAAAATAGATTTCAATCCTTTTTTGGATAAGCTATAATGAATGAGGGAGGAGGTGTCAAAAAAATGAGTGAATCTAATATTGAAAATATGTTATCTCAGCTAATCAGGATGGTTGGTACAATTCAAACCAATCTTGAAGAAATGAAACAAGACATGGATGAAATGAAGCAAGACATGGACGAAATGAAGCGTGAACAGCTTGAAATGAAACGTGAACAGCTTGAAATGAAGCGCGAACAGCTTGAGATGAAGCAAGTTCAACATGAGATGCAGGTGAAACTGGATGAGATTGAAACCAAGGGTGAAGAACGGCACAAAGAAATATTAGCCCGCTTCAAGGCGCTTGAACAAGACCAAGATTTTATTTGGGAGAAAACAGCGCGAAATGAAAGGGAAATCGGCAACATCAAAAGACAATTAAGCTAAAGAAAAGCCCCGGTAAGTTCGTCCTTAGGGACCTACTCTTTCATTTTCTTGATTCAAGATAAGAAAATATAAAAAGACTCTGAACATCTTCTAAAGGCCCTAGATGGTCATGATTTCCTTTATGACATAATATTTTCCTTTACAAGCTCCATAAAATTCCTAGCAGGAGTAGAGACAAAATGTTGTTCCAGCCAAATGACTCCCATAGAAGAGTTCAATTGAGCATTGGATATCGGAGCTGCATAAAGATTTTTGTCTTTGTAAGCATCGAAAACAGACTTTGGCACCAAAGTAGCACCCATTCCTCCCTTCACGAGCTCCATTAACACATGCATATCGGAGCATTCAGCGATACTGGTTAGCTCGAGCTTATTTCTCGAGAATGCTTCAAGAATCGTATTGTAGCTGCCGAGACCCTCTGTGCTAGGGATAATTAGTGGCATTTGTGCTATCTCTTCTAAGGTTGGATCGTGCACTTCCTGATTGCTTACGAAAACAAAGGACTCATTCAAGAGATGATGATATGTTAATCCACGATGTTCAAGTGGAAGTCGTACAAATGCCATCTCAATCGCCCTCGATTTAACCATTTCGGTCAAATAATAAGAGTCGTTTTGGACAATTTTTAAGGAAACAAGGGGATATTGTTTGTGGAATAATTGAATCATATCCGAAAATCCCGAAAACGAGAGGGTGTTAATCCCGACTGAGAGGACACCTCTTTTTCCATCTTCTGTTTCCTGTAATTCATTTTTTATTTCCTCGACACTGTTTATGAGCTGTAATGCCCGGTTATACAGCAAATTCCCTTTGTCAGTTAACTCCATACTTTTTCCATTACGATCAAATAATTGAACCCCTAACTCCATTTCTAACTGCTTCAGCTGTATGCTTAAGGGCGGTTGAGACATATGCAGCCGATTTGCAGCGGCTGTTATATTTTTTTCCTCAGCTATTGCAATAAAATATCGTAGTTGTTTGATATCCATGCTTTCACCTACTATTTAAAAATTAAATGGTTTCTATATAAATTATATATTTTTCATATGGTATATGTCTATGCTATGATAACTATCGGTTTGATTCGTTAGTTAGAAAGGTGATTACATGGAAAATTTTTTCAAACTTAAGCAACATGGAACGACCATTACGAAAGAATTTTCTGCAGGTTTTATTTCTTATATTACTGCAGTCTACATTATTATTGTCAATGCAACGATTTTGGCAGCAGCAGGAATTCCGCTAGAGGCAGGAATTATTGCGACCATATTAACAAGTTTTCTTGGGTGTGTCATAGTCGGATTATGGAGTAATACCCCTGTACTCCTCATTCCTGGTATGGGGCTTAATGCTATGTTCACTTATACCATCGTTCAATCTGGGGGATTTACTTGGCAGGAAGCACTCGCCATGGTGTTTATCTCAGGACTTATTTTTGTTGGGATTGCTTTTACCCCTTTGGCAAAGGTGATTACAAACTCCATTCCGAATTCCTTAAAGGAAGCCATTACAATTGGAATTGGTATTTTATTAATATTAAT
>DLCS01000176.1 GCA_002480735.1 Bacillaceae bacterium UBA7792
GTTAACGCATCGGATTGTGGCTCCGACACTCGTGGGTTCGATTCCCATCAATCGCCCCAATTTCAATCAAATAGCATGAAGATTGTGCGGGTGTAGTTTAATGGTAAAACCACAGCCACGAGCGAAACATCTATGAATTATCTGCGAGTTGCCTCGACGCATCCATCATCCCTGATTTAGCTTTCAGAGGAAGAGGCATGATAAGGCCAATATTCGTAAGCAGAACATAATAATACTACAATACAATTGTGCGGGTGTAGTTTAATGGTAAAACCACAGCCTTCCAAGCTGTTGTCGTGGGTTCGATTCCCATCACCCGCTTACATCAAAAAAAGTAAAGCTGTTTTTTCAGCTTTACTTTTTTTGTGGTCTTTTTCACCTATTCAAAAGTTCAATTTTTAGTCATAAAGAATTATAAAAAAACGAAAGGAATTTTTAATAGGCATGTAGAACTAGTAATGTTGAAGGATATCTCAACAAAATAGTTTGTAACAACTTAAGATAAAGGAGTTGTCAGATGTGGAAAACCAATTAAAAATTCTGATTTGTGATGATTCAGTTTTAATACGAAAGAAGCTGAGAAGCACATTAGAGAAATGCAAATGTGAGGAAATCTATGAAGCGGAAAATGGTATTGTCGCGGTGGAGGTAGCCAAGGAAAAGAATCCCGACTTAATCTTCATGGATATCGTGATGCCCGAAAAAGATGGAATTGAAGCACTAGAAGAAATTATGAATCACAACCCGAAGGCCAAAGTCGTCATGGCATCATCTGCTGGAACAAAAGATCATCTCAAGAAAGCACTTGAAAAAGGTGCATATGATTTTATCCAGAAACCAATCTCTCTTGAAGCAATCACAAATATCATCGAAAAGATTCTCAAGGAGGGAAGCGTCAATGTTTAGTCAATTTTTTGGCCATTATTTATTAAATCAAGGACTACTTTCGAGGGAACAACTAGCAGACGCACTGGAATTCCAGCAGTCGGTTCATGTGAAATTTGGTGTGATCGCTGTTGATGAAGGATTTCTTACACCCGAACAGGTTGAAAAGGTTCACGAAATGCAGAAGCAGATCGATAAGCGCTTTGGTGAAATTGCGGTTGAACTAGGCTATCTAACTGATGATCAAGTGGAAGCGATGCTTTCTGTTCAAAAACAAAATCATTTGCTTTTGGCCCAAGCCCTTGTTGATCGTGGATATATGTCCATTGAGGAATTCTCCAACGCATTAAACCATTATAAAAGGGATTACAGCTTGTCCGATGATAAATTTGAAGCTATTAAGCGTGGAGATATTGATGCACTTGTAACGAATATTCTTGATCATAAGGAATCGAATACAATCGAGAAGTACGGAAATTATTTGACTCTTTTTGCGAAGAATATGATCCGCTTCATTGATGATCAAGTCTATTTAGAGGTATGTGACCACAAGCAAAACGAAGGCAATTGGCTGGTACACCAGGATATTGTGGGAGAAGCACCATTATTTACGGCCATTTCTGCACAAGAAGATGTCTTCCTTTACATTGCATCTGCGTACGCAGAGGAAGAATTAACAGAGGTGGATGAATTAGCTAAGGCATCCGTCAGTGAGTTTTTAAATTTACATAATGGAATTTACTTAGTCAATATGTCCAACGAAGGTATAGAGCTAAACATGAATCCGCAGGAAGTAGTTGAATCGGCAAAGGTTAATGGGGAAGGATTACTCGTCACCGTTCACACCTCAAAGGGCAAGTTTGACCTATTCCTTTCCACTCAGCCATCCACGGTCTTGATCGAAAAAGGTGAGGATAGTCAACAGCTTGTTTAATAGATAAAGGCTGTTTTCGAACGGATTGTGGTTCTGGAATGTCCTTAATACCGGCCATTCCGTTTCATACTAGGCGTGCGATACGCATAGTTTGAGTAGCACTTTTCTCCGCTGTTTCAACAGATAGACAGCATAAACAACTGTATTGTCTAATAATTTTTTATTCAAAAGCAACAATGTTTGAGAAAAGAGCCTAGATAAAAAAGGTTGCTCGGAATCGAGTAGCCTTTTTTGTTTCACAAATCCTGAGTGACCTCCAATAACCAATCAATTTCAACATTACTAAGCATGAGATCCTGAACATCCTCATCTAGATCAACTGTTGCTTCAAGCAGCTTATCAATATCTGTCATTTTTCTTACTCCTTCGACATAGTCATTTAGTTATAGTTCTATTTTACTAAAAAATTGGATATTTGTCAGTGGTTTTTACTATAATCATTCGGAGTAATAGTGGAAACTATGGGGGTGTTCTAAAAACTTTTTTAAAATATGACCGAACTATTAACAAACCAAGAAATATTAAAGAAATGAAGGAATGGGAGTTGATCGAACGAAAAATAAGAATTATGTTATTTCTAGGAGGTGTTGTATTTTGAACGTTTTGGTAATAGAGGACAATGAAAGTGTATGCTCGATGATTGATATGTTCTTCTCAAAGGAAGACATTAATGGTGAATATGTCCATGATGGAATAGAAGGATATAAACGATATAAGGATGGAGATTGGGATTTACTCATTATTGATTGGATGCTGCCAGGGATGGACGGGGTCTCAATCTGTAGGAAAATTCGATCGGAAGGGGATGCCATTCCGATCATTATGCTAACAGCAAAGGATAGTGAATCGGACCAGGTGTTAGGTTTGGAAATGGGTGCGGATGATTACGTGACGAAACCTTTCAGCCCGCTTGCACTAATGGCGCGAATTAAGGCTATTACGAGAAGAGTGAACAGCGGTTCCTTTGAAAAAGTGGAAAAGGGCTTGTTGAACACAGAGCATTTCAAGATTAGCAGGGAAAAAAGAGAAGTGTATCTAAATGGGGACCCGATCACCAATTTAACTCCTAAAGAATTTGACCTGCTCTACTTTTTTGCCCAGCATCCAAAGCAAGTCTTTACAAGAGAGCAGCTTCTGGAACGGGTTTGGGGCTATCAATTCTATGGGGACGAGCGAACAGTCGATGTTCATATTAAAAGGCTTAGAAAAAAAGTCGGTACGGAAAATCAACCGTTTTTCCATACGGTTTGGGGAGTAGGTTATAAGTTCGATGAAACGATCCAAACCATTCAAGATTAAGTATTTATACCAGCAGCTCATTAGTCATATGAGCGTTCTTCTAGGCGCATTTCTGATCCTAAGCCTAGTGTTTGCTCATTATGTCGAGGGGCTTGTCTATCAGAATAAAGTAGATGAGCTCGTCTCCTATGGAAAGGATATTCTCGTAGAAATCACTCGAGGGGATATGGGAGCAAATGAAGTCATTAACCAATATAGTATGGTCTTGAAAGGAAGAAATATTGGCTTTAGTATCTTTGATGAACAAGGAAATATTCTTTATCCGAGCGGCAAGTATATCCCTGATTTGAAGCTTGCGGATGAAGTGCTAGAGCAAATTTCTGAAGGTGAACCACTCGTCGTCAAGAAAAGGGTGCAGCATTCAAATCAGGATGTCACACTCGTTGCTCTCCCGTATTTCATTAAGGGCCAGCTGATCGGTGGAATTTTTCTAACCACCCCCATTAGTGGCTCTAGAGAAATGATCAGTCAAATTAATCAGTATCTCATATTAACGGTCTTCTTCGCCTTTGCCTTGTCCATTCTACCAAGCTGGTTTTTATCAAAGATTCATGTGAATCGGATTAAAAGGCTGCAGGAGGCCACCTCAATGGTCTCTGCAGGGGACTATTCAGTCAACCTTCCACCATCGGATTTTGATGAAATTGGTGAGCTAGCAAAGGATTTCAACCACATGGTGAAAAAACTCAACACGGCGGCAGAAGAAATAGAAAGCCTTGAAAATAGACGGCGAAACTTCATGAGTGATGTGTCTCATGAATTGAGGACCCCATTAACGACCATAAGTGGAGTGATTGAGGGCTTAAAAAACAATATGATTGCGGACGAGGAAAAGGAAAAAGGGATTAATCTGGTCAGTCAGGAAACAAAGCGCTTAATTCGACTAGTGAATGAGAATCTTGATTATGATAAAATCCGTTCGAATCAAATCAAGCTTAATAAAGAGGACCTTCAATTACTAGAGGTATTTGAGATCATCCAAGAAACCCTTTTCCTTCAGGCATCCGAGAGGAATAACAGAATTGAGATAGAGGTGGATGAAGAAGTCCATATTTTTGCGGATTATGACAGGTTGATTCAAGTTTTAATCAATATTACGAAGAACAGTATTCAATTCACCGATAATGGTCTCATTTGGTTAAAAGGAAAATGGGATCAGGGAGATACGATTATTGAAATTGAAGATACAGGAATCGGAATTGATCCGGCCGAGGTCGAAAAAATATGGCACCGATTTTATAAGGCGGAAATTTCGAGAACGAGTAATCCCTATGGTGAATTTGGATTAGGATTATCCATTGTCAAACAGTTGGTTCATCTTCACAGCGGTTCCATTGAAGTGTCCAGTGAAAAAGGCAAAGGAACGAAATTTACCATACGGATCCCCTATTCGAAGGATTAGAGCTATTTAAAGTGGCTCTATTTTTTTCTGAAAAAAGCTCTCATGACTCATAATTTCATTCTTCTTCTCTATTTTTTCAATTGTTCTTAAGAATTCTGTCATTTTTTGTTCACAAATTATCACTATGATCAAGACATAAGAATAAAAGAGGAGGAATTATGAATGTCAGACTTAGATAAATTTGAAATGCCAACGAATGAGGATTTACTTCCCAAGAAGAAAAAGGGGAAAGCAAAGCCAATTGTGAAGAGTGCTCTGTCCACAGTTGCGGCTGGGGTAGTTGGTTCTATGTTAACCTTAGCGATCTTCCCGCAAACCGCTGCCTTTCAAAAAATGTATGAACCAGTAAATAATCAAGCTGCAACTATTTCTGAAACGTCTACAGCCGATAGTGATTCAGCAGTGGTTGCCACAAAAGCTTCAGTGAAAAATACCGATTCTTCCGTTTCAGACATCGTGGAAAGAACGGCAACAGCTATCGTTGGTATCGTCAACATGCAGCAGAACAACAATCGCTTTTCAGGAAGCATGGATGCGGTTGAAGCTGGATCAGGCTCTGGTGTCATTTTCAAAAAGACAAATGCTGCAGCGTATGTTGTTACCAATAACCATGTTATTGAGGGGGCCTCAAAGATTGAAATTTCCCTGCATAACGGTGAGAAAACAACAGCCGAGCTTATTGGCACAGATGCCTTAACAGACCTTGCTGTTCTAAAAATTGACCCAAAATACGCTGATAATGTGTTAGAGTTTGGTGACTCGTCGACCCTAAGAGCAGGTGATCAGGTACTTGCCATCGGAAATCCACTAGGGTTAGAATTTTCTCGTACAGTAACACAGGGTATCGTTAGTGCAGTCGATCGAGAAATTTCTGTTTCCACATCTGCTGGGGATTGGGACTTAAATGTCATTCAAACAGATGCCGCCATTAACCCAGGTAATAGTGGTGGAGCTTTAATTAATATGTCGGGCCAAGTTATTGGAATCAATAGCTTAAAGATCTCCGAAAGTGGAGTGGAAGGCTTAGGCTTTGCGATTCCAAGTAATGATGTTGTTCCTATTGTGAATGAAATCATCAAGAGCGGACAAATTAGTCGTCCATACTTAGGAGTTAGCTTGGCAAGTGTCGAGGAAATTCCTCCGTATTATCTCCAGGATACAGCGAAGGATGTACAAAGTGGAGCAATGGTTACCTATGTTGATCCAAACTCAGCTGCCGGAAAGGCTGGCATAAAAGCACAGGATATCATTGTCGCTATCAATGACAATGAAGTGAAAACATCCAATGATTTAAGAAAATACCTCTATACTAAAGTTAAGGTTGGGGAAGATGTCTCTCTAAAAGTTTATAGTGACAACGGCTATAAAACTGTGAAATTGAAACTATCGAGTAATATAAAAACAAACTAAAAATGATGAAGGGAGGCGGTATTGCTTCCCTTCATCATTTTTTTACCTATACTTATTAAAGAAAAATTCCTGCGAATCGATTCGCAGGAATTTTTTTAGATATATCTATATCAAACTACAGAAGAATTCGTCAAGGGTAAGTCCTGAATGGGCTTCTTATGAAATTCTTCTTCGTTTTTTGTTACTTCGATATACTTTATATGATGCTCCTCCATTTCTATAATTTTGAATGAATAGGAGCCAAAAATAATGGAGTCACCTTCGCGGGCCTCAAAATTCTCTGTTAATATCCAGCCCCCAATGGTATCGACATCCTCATCGTTAATATCGAGCCCAAGTAAATCGTTGACTTCACTAACCAAAACCTTGGAATCAAAAATATAGTGATCGTCATTAAGCTTTCTTATTTCGGAAACCTCATCCATGTCGAACTCATCGCGGATATCACCGACGATTTCTTCAATAATATCCTCAACTGTCACAAGACCAGAGGTCCCACCGTACTCATCCATAAGGATAGCCATATGAATACGCTCTTTCTGCATTTTAATCAACAGGTCTCCGATTGGAACCGTATCAATCACACGAATAATTGGACGAATATAGGAGTCCAATGTTTGCGAAGCAATCTCAGGATGGCTTAATAAATCTGCCATCACTTCCTTAAGATTAATCAATCCGATAATATGGTCTTTATCCCCATCAATGACTGGATAACGTGTGAATTTCTCCACATACATAACCTCAAGAAAAGTCTTGATTGTATCGTCCTTTGACAAAGACACGATTTCTGTACGAGGCACCATGATTTCCTTTGCAATTCGATCATCAAATTCAAAGATTTTATTTACATACTTAAACTCTGATTGGTTAATTTCACCACTTTTATAACTTTCGGACAAGATTAGTCGAAGCTCTTCTTCAGAGTGTGCTTCTTCACCCTCTTTTGCCGGCTTTAAGCCAAACCATCCAACAATTGTCCGGGCTGATCCGTTTAAGGCCCAAATAAATGGGTAGAATATGCGATAGAACCAAATGAGTGGGCGCGCAACGAGAAGCGTAATCATCTCTGCTTTGCGAATGGCAACGGTCTTTGGTGCAAGCTCTCCCACTACGACATGAAGAAAGGTAATGGACAAGAACGCTATCGCAACGGAAACACTGTGAGACAATGTTGGAGAAATATTAAGCTCCTTAAATAGTGGTTTTAACAATTCCGCTATTGCGGGTTCCCCTAACCAACCTATTCCTAGAGCAGTTACGGTTATCCCGAGCTGGCAAGCCGATAAGTATTCATCAAGATGAGTAATAATCTTTTTGGCGGCAATTGCACTCTTGCTACCTTCTTCGATTAATTGTTCCACTCTTGAACTTCTTATCCGAATGATCGCAAATTCTGAAGCGACAAAAAATGCCGTTAAAGCAATCAAAATGGCTAATAAAACCAAGTTAAATATGTCCAAATAAGTTTCCTTATCTCGTTATACGAGAAAGGAGTCACCTCCCAATAATCTCAAAAATTAATTCAATATTTTAATCCGGAAAGGGACCTAATTAACATTTTTCCTTCCGTATTCAGCAATTTGACTAAGCGTTCAGCTTGTCGATCGTCTAGATTTTCAAACAAAGGGACAAGGACGTCTAGGTCATTTTGTAGCTGTTTCATTTGCTGAGAAATGGCTTGGATATGTTTCTTAATCTCCCCTTCTTGTACTTCATCTTGCTTCTTCATTTCAAGCTTTCTCTTAATCTCATCCAATGGAATATGCAGGTTCTTGCATTGTTCAATAAACTTCAGATCTTCCAAAGCTTGATACGAATAAATTCTATAATTTGATTTTGAACGTTGCGCTCTCAAGAGCCCAATACTTGTATAGTAATCAATCGTTCTTTTTGATACATTTGCTAAGCTTGCTAGTTCGCCAATTCGATAGACAGCCCCATCAAATCACCTCAATCTTTTTCCACATATTAATTATAAAATATGAAAAACCATACAGTCAAACGTTGTGGTTTTGAAAAATTTGTTACCTTTAGTTTATTATAAACGGCAATGAATATGAACTGTAATTTTTGAATAATTAGAATTTGAAAAATTACTTCTCTGATCCTCCTTACTAGTGTAATAGATTTGCTAAATGAAATTCACGAAAATGTCATAAAAGAAAAAACACAGTAGTGATGCTACTTCTTTGAGAATTAGAATCATTTATCTGCAGATGTGTGAGATTTTCCACTGCCCATATTAAAAAAAGTGTGATATAAAGAAAGAGAATCATTCTCATTTAAATTTTGAATTAGGTGATGTTCATGTTATCCATGCTTAGAAAAGGTGAAAAGGCAATAATTACAGATATATCAAAGGCAGATGAATTGGTAAAACGCCGTCTCTTAGACTTGGGAATTACGGAAGGCTCAGAAGTATGTATAAAATGTAAAATGCCATTTGGAGGACCTTTTATGCTTGAATCCTGTGGACAATGTGTAGGTATTAGGAAAAATGAAGCAAGCTGCATAAAGGTGGAAGGTCTATAATGGATATCGCATTGCTTGGAAACCCAAATACGGGTAAGACATCTATGTTTAATAACCTGACAGGCTCCTATGAATATGTTGGAAACTGGAGCGGTGTTACGGTTGAGAAGAAGGTAGGTATTTTTAAACAGGGAGCAGCGAAGCTAATCGATTTGCCTGGCGTCTATTCCCTTAACCCGCTCTCAAAGGATGAAGGGGTTGTGACGAGATTTTTGTTAGACGATCCTTTTGATCGGATGTTAAATATTGTCGACGCCTCCCAATTAGAAAGAAATCTACATTTAACGCTTCAACTCATTGAATTTGGAAGTCCCTTAATCATTGGGTTGAACATGATCGATGTGGCAAAAAATCGAGGAATTCAAGTGGATGTCGAGAAGCTTTCCTCAGTTCTTGGTGTGGAAGTCGTTCCCGTTGTAGCTAGAACGGGTCGTGGTTGCAAGGATTTAGCTGAAGCGGCCACTACTCCATACCGAGAAACAAAGAAGCAGTTTCAGGTTGATTATGGGGAAGAAATTGATAAAGCGATCACTAAGTTAGAACAGTTGCTTCAGGGAGAGTCCAGTCATTCAACAAGATGGCTAACCCTTCAGCTATTGGAAGGAAACCCATATGTAAAAAAATATTTGCAATCATATATTGATATGGCTGACTTGGATGGGCTCATTCATTCAACTTCACGTGCGGTCTTAGCCGGAAGTGAAGTGAGGACCATTGAACAATTTATCTATAAGAGAAGACAGGCAGCTATTGGCGAGATCCTAAAAGAAACAACCGAGGTGAAAGGAAATAGCGGACAGCCTTTATCGGAAAAAATTGACCTCATCATTACAAATAAATGGCTAGGACTTCCTATTTTTCTTTGCGTGATGTATGTCTTGTTTATGCTGACATTTGACTGGCTTGGATTCCCACTTTCAGATGCCTTAGATGCATTTATTTCTGGACCGATTACAGAAGGCATAAGCCAGTTATTAGACTTGGTTGGAGCCTCCAAATTTATTCATGCCCTCGTGTTGGATGGGATTGTCGCTGGTGTTGGTGGGGTGCTTGTCTTTGTGCCACAGATTTTTATCCTCTTTTTCTTTATTTCGATATTGGAGGATTCGGGCTATATGGCACGCGTCGCCCTAGTGATGGATCGCCTCATGGAGATGGTTGGTCTAAATGGGAAAGCGTTCATTCCAATGATGATTGGTTTCGGCTGTAACGTTCCAGGAATCATGGCGGCGAGAACCATAGAGACACCAAGGGAAAGGCTGATGACCACATTGCTTACCCCTTTGATGTCCTGTTCAGCGAGATTGCCTGTATATGCTTTGTTTGTCGGTGCTTTCTTTGTCCATCAAAAGGCATTAGTAGTCTTATCTCTCTATGTTTTAGGAATTGTCGTTGCGCTTATTCTCGCTAAGATATTCTCTAATACGCTGCTTAGGGGAGAGACGTCCTTCTTTGTTATCGAGCTTCCACCCTATCGCCTTCCACAAGCAAAGGCTTTATGGAAGAGTACTTGGGAAAAAGGGAAAGGATTTGTTAAAAAAGCAGGGACATTTATCTTTGCTGGTTCTGTCATTATTTGGCTGCTTTCCTACGCTGGACCTGGAGGAACGAATGTTCAAATGGATGATAGCTTCTTAGCAATGATCGGTGGAGTATTTGCTCCTTTGCTTGCACCTCTAGGCTTTGGTACATGGCAGGCTGGGGCTTCATTATTAACAGGATTTTTAGCAAAAGAAGCCATTATCTCCACCATGAATATTATTTATTTCGTGCCTGATGAAGCAGGGTTACAAGGGATATTAGCGAATACATTCTCACCACTGTCAGCCTATAGCTTCATGGTATTTATTTTATTGTACATTCCGTGTCTCGCAACAGTTGCAACGATCAAAAAAGAAACCGGCTCCTACAAATGGACATTTTTCTCCATGGGCTATGCTCTGGCTATTGCCTATATTCTTTCTTTAATCATCTATCAAGTAGGACAGGTTTTTGGATTATAGTCAAACGGTATTGGAGAGGTGAAGGAAAATGGTGGTGAATATTATTATTGGTGGCGCTATATTCGGCTATGCGGGGTATGCGTTGTGGAAATTCATCAGTCGTTCTAAACAAGGAAAATGTGCAGCCTGTGATATAAAAAATTCTTGTTCAAGTAATCATTGTAATAGTTCAAAATAACTACTATCGCCGTCGGTAGTAGTCTTTTTTTATACAATTTCTTGTATATGGTTACTTTCATCTTGTATAATCAATTTATAAAGTGTAATTTTACACCATTACTCAAAAGAGGATGACGGTCCATTGACACGTGAAGAGATAATTTTAAGAGTATCGGAAAAAATGCTTCTGATTCGGACAGAGGCGGGCTATACCCAAGATAAAATGGCGGATATCATCGGCGTTTCGAAAAAAACCTTAGTTCAAATCGAGAAGGGACGAATGTATGCAAATTGGCCAACGGTTGTGACGGTATGTGCCTTATTTCGAGAAACCGAAACAGTACGTTACCTTTTTGGCGATGAACCGCTCGAGGTTCTTGAAACGGTGGCACGTGACGGGATAGATTATCGAAAAGAAAGAACGATGGGCGGTAAAATATGGTGGCGTGAAGTCAAAAAGAAGGATGGCTTTATCCTCCAACAAAATATTATTAGCCAGCATTTTCGAATTCTTGACGATGAATTTTTTCGAATATTTAGCAGCTTGGATGAGGCGGCCTCATTAGCCAGGTTTGAAGAGTTAGTTACGGAAGGAAAGAACGAATAAAAAATATTGAACGAAATTGCCCCGTAGAGCGTCATATGTTTGAGTACAGGTTGCGGGCTGTGGGAAAGTGGGGATATATACACGGATGGATGAAAAAGACCTAATCAAGGATGCCAAAAAAGGTAATCAGCGGGCCTTTGCCATACTTTTTCAGGGAAACTATTCTTTTCTTTTGAAATACTTAATTAAAGTGACAATGAATAAAACGATGGCTGAGGATTTGGCACAGGAAACGATGACAAAATGTATTGAAAAAATCCATTTGTACAATGAAAATTCTAAATTTTCTTCATGGTTAATCTCTATCGCAACAAACCTGTATATTGATCAAATTCGCAAAAATAAAAGGGAAAGAAACTGGCAGCAAACCGAACAGGGGATTCGGAATTTAAAATGGCACTTAGAGAGCAGAAATGAAGAATGGAATGATGTGCTTACCGTCTTAGGAAAATTAAGTGATGATGTTAGGATTCCGATTGTTCTCAAGCATTATTATGGTTATTCCTATGATGAAATTGGGAGCTTAATGAAGGTTTCACCTGGTACGATCAAATCGAGAATTCATAACGGAATTCTTACAGTGAGGAAGGAGTTGAAATTAGATGAGCAACCTGAACGAGATTCCAAGCGGGAAAGAGCAACTAGATGATGAACAAAATGAACTCATACAGCTTATGAAAGTGGGATTTGATCAACTTGATGAAGGTGTGGAGATTCATACACCAAGTATGGAATGGTTTGAGCATATGGTCGGTGAACAGACAGAAGTCATACGAAAAAAACGCATCAAGGAAGTCACGATTTTTCTTATGATTGCTGTAATCATTGTGAGTATGTTGTTATTTACACTTTATCAACTCCCAACCATATTCTTTGCCGTACAAGGCTTGGCTTCCATCTTTGTTGTTTTCTATAGTGTAAAGGACTTTGTTAAGCAGGTGAATAAAGCATGACAGAGGCTACGAAAGAACTCCCTCTGCCTGCACTCATTGCCATAGGTGTCATTTTACTTACTCAAAGTATTTTTCTTTTCATAAATGCTCGGAAAAATGGGCATAATTATTGGCTTTGGGGAATTCTTGGAATTATTCAAGCTCCGATGCCAACTCTCTTTTATCTGCTTTTCGCCCGCAAAATATGGAAACGGAAAAAAGCGAAGGAATGAAAACAAGAGGAAAAGCTCACCTTTTGATGTAGGATACTATTGCATACGGTACAGCGGTGTATGTGGAGTAGCATCCTCTGATCATAGTTTTTCTGTTCACAAAATGTTCAAAATAAAGTCAAAAAATAGTGCGATTTATCAAAGGCCTCCTTCTTAAAGCTATGGTACTTTTAAATTTGAAGAGCGACAGCTAAAGGGGGCAGAGATGATGGAAGAGCTTAGTGTAACATTAGTAATCGCGAGCATTATGGTGCTTGTCTATTATGTAGGATATACATTGGCAAAGGCCGAATAAACTGCTTGGATTTCCAAGCAGTTTTTCTATAGTTATAAACCAACATTTAAAAGCCCCCTTCTGTAATCGAAGGGGGCTTAGCCATGTTATATTTAGTTTTGTGTTAGGTCATTATATTTATTGGAAGTGTCCGCTCATTTGTTGCTGAGCTAGAGATACTAAACGCTTCGTAATTTCTCCACCAACAGAACCGTTAGCACGAGAAGTTGTGTCAGCACCTAAGTTAACTCCGAATTCATTTGCAATTTCAAATTTCATTTGGTCTAGAGCTTGTGCTGCACCAGGAACTAGTAATTGATTTGAAGAACTGTTGTTTGCCATTGAAGTACACTCTCCTTCAGATTTTTTAATCTAATGGTTGGGTTAGCTGGATTTGCACCAGCTAGCAGGCGATTCTTGTTTTTGCGAAAAGAACAAGTTTGCCATGCCACCTTTACTTGGTTTAACCCATCGAGTAATTTTGTGTTGCTTGTTTACTCATTAGTATGGAAATCTTGCAAGGATTTATTCAAGGAATCAGGATGGGAATATTTTCTTTTGCTATAGCAAAATCCATTCAGCATCATGGAAATGATTCATACAAGTAAGCAGAAGGCACAAACTAATAAGAAATAAAATCAAAGTTGAGGGTGGAGCATGGGAATTTGTCCAATTTGTAATGGATTTCATGAGGAGCAGAAAAATTGTCGTTTATGTGGCGCAGCAATGGAGGATAGTGGAAGAGTCATGGATTTCTATGATGATTACAGCCCATACATGCCTATTGACCAAATGAAGCTAGAAGATGGTTATCCCGAGGACTACAAGAATGAACAATGTCCACATTTATTCAAATGCCCAACATGTGGCTTCGACACAATCATATTTATTCATGAATAGTGTTACGCTTTTAATAAAGTTCTAGTTAAGATTTCACGTAAATACAGAATTAAGCTATAATATACATTAGGGGGTAATTTGGAACGAGGTGAATGGATTGCAGTACTCAAAAGAATTGATGAATCGTTTGAAGAGACTAGAAGGCCAGGTTCGTGGCGTCATTCGGATGATAGAAGAGGAAAAACACTGTAAGGAAGTGGTTTCTCAATTATCGGCAGTACGCTCAGCAACGGATCGGGCGATTGGCTACATCGTCGCAAAGAATCTTGAATCCTGTATATTAGAAGCAAAAGAAGAAGGTAGAGATGCAGAGGACGCCATACAAGAGGCAGTCAACATGATGATCAAAAGTAGATGAAAGGAAGCTGACGTTTTGAGTCAGCTTCATTTTTATTGGCACTACTTATCATATACATGAAACAGCATTATTTCATGAATCTGTTTTATTAGAGTCTCTTCATCGGTTGGCTTGCTTTCAGATGTCCATTCAATTTGTCCATCCGGATGATAAATGCCGGTTATTTTTTGTTTTTTATAATAAAAGGAAAATCGCCAGCCAGGCATTTCTTTGTTTTCGTATAGCGGCTTGTACTGAAAATGTGTGATCATCCCGTTCCCCCCCTTGTACTATTGTACATCGTTGGGGGGAGAAAGACATACAAAAAGATGCTCGAATAATGCGACTAGTCTTTGTACTCTTTCTTCTTCGATTTCCTTTTCATCAAAGCTCATGGGTTTCGAATTAATTTCATAGATGACATATTGTTCATCTTCTGTTAATCCAGCATCGATCGAAAACTCTCCGAAGAACCCAACTTTTTCAGCCAACTGCTCTCCGCAAAGATGAACGAGTTCCTGAATAAAAAGCTCATCCTTTTTCCGGTATACTTCCTCAAAGGAGAGTAGTTTTCCACCGTTTGGAATGTGGGTCGTTAAGCTCTGCTCACCTGACTGTCTAATGCCAATTCCTGTCACTGTATACGTGCTTCCATCATAATGGGATAAAATACGAAAGTCATACCGTTTTCCATGGTAAAGAAGCGGAGAAATTCCCTTTTGGGCAATATACTCTCTATTCTGAAAAAGTGTAGCGTACTCTTGCCAAAATTGCTCGAAATCATGAAATAGAATCATTTCTTTCCTATTCTGATAGGTGATGATTCCATTCTCCATCTGTAAAAGCCGGAAGATTCCTTGCCCTTTGGAGGAGCAGGATGGTTTGACATAAATATGCTGATGTTCACCAAGAAATTCTCTTAGGTTGGACATTTCAGTAATATTAATCGTTTCTGGAAAATAAGGCCCTAGAGTTGGATGGTCCTTGAACATTAAATAAAGCTCATATTTATTGAGGAAGGAAGGGTTAAAAATAAGGGACCCTCTCTTTTTGAAGGCCTCGATGGCTGCTTGAAAGGGTTTTGACTGCTCTTGCTTGCGAAAAGGGACACGATTAAAGACAATATGAGGATAAGGTATTTGTACTTCGATCCACTGATTCTCTCTGGGAACGAATAGATAACCGTCTACTCGTGTCTCACGAATGAGTTCAGCGGTAGTCACCACTGCGATTCCACCATTATCATGGACCCTTTGCTGGAGCTGCTTGAATAGGGCGACATTTCCTATGACAGATTGCTGTTGAGCCTGCCCACCGAGGATCGTGATGAGAGGACCAAGATTTCGATGTTGGCGGCAGGAAACATGAAAAGGGATGGAGGAAGGAGAAAGCTCCCTCCTGTATGGAATGGGTGTTTCCTCTACTCCGAGAGTATAATGCGCCTCACCATCTGTATGGAACCATAGCTTTTCCTTTGTATCATAGTAGATAATCATTTGAAAATATCCCCTGGATTCGTAATCGCTTTCTCTGTTAGGTATACGGAATAGGCTAATGACAGCTTTCTTGTGAGAAGGTCAAAGAGCT
>DLCS01000155.1:0-5844 GCA_002480735.1 Bacillaceae bacterium UBA7792
AGTTAATATTCCCTAAAATATACTGTGAATGGTATAGAACGGCCCCTTGCGTAAGCGCGATTGTGATATTAAAGCTGACACTATAAATCGTGACAATGACCCAATATTTATTATTAAATAACCCTTTTAACCCAACTTTAAACGGGACGCTTTCCTTTTGTTCTTTTTCTATCCCAACCCTTTCTTTGACAACACGGAATGTCAAGAATAATGTAATGATCGTTAGAATTCCATATAGAATCGAGAGATTGGTCCACCCAATCGAAGCAACTAATGGTTGAGTTAATGTCATAACCATTAAATTTCCGATCATCGTAAAAATCGCTGTATAAATATTGGCTAGAGAGCGACTATGCTGGTGCAAAGTCATGACACCCATTAATGTTTTGTAGGGAATAGCAATCATAGTAAAGAATATAATGAAGAGAAAGTATGTGGTATATACATAGATTAGTTTTCCGGTGTAGCTTAAATCTGGTACAGAGAAAAGTAGAACAGTTGTTAAGGCAAAAGGTACGGACGTCCACAGCAGCCAGGGCTTCGCTTTCCCATGTTTTGATTTCGTTCGATCAACAACATATCCCATTCCAACATCTGTAATGCCATCAAATAAACGAGCCAAAAGCATTAACGTCCCTACGGTCGCTGCAGCTATACCGACACTATCTGTATAGTAAAAGGTCAAAAATGCTCCAATCCACGTTGATACTGCATAAACCCCAAAGCTGCCCAATCCATAGGACCATAATTCTTTACGCTTTGGCTGTTCCATTTCAATTGAATCATTTAATAGAATATCATCTTGCTTTGATTCAAGCATAAAAACTCCCCTTTCAATAAAGCGGAACTATAGAACCTAATACCTTGCAGAATCAATAGAGCATCTCACAGAGCATAATTAATATTTTAGCCACTATAAAAATAGTATTAATTTTGGATAATTCCCCCTTTAACGAGTCAATAGAAGGGTACTGCTTTAAGACAGTACCCTATTTCTCTCTATAAAACGCCTGCTTCACTCTCAGACATCTTGTAAATCTCTTCAATCTTCTTGCCTCTTGCGCGAGCAAGCACTTCCATCCTTACTTGAAGCTGCTTCATCGAAAATTCCAATGAGTCAATTGGCTTACCAAAAGCCGATACCTCTCGACCATCATTCCCCTCGGTATTAATTTGAACTGCAAGGGGAGTCAATTCTTCCATTTTTTTCATAACCACATCATAAATATGAGGATGCTCACAAATTAATCTTTGTAAAAGGAAGGTGCCATACCCGATATGTCTTGACTCATCCTTCTTCAGATAGCCAATCCCTTTAAGAAGACCAGGCATATACCCAATATCTTCTAGTGAATTATAAAAGGAATAATAACCGGTTTCGGCAAGGACTCCCTCAACAAACATATTATAAACAGTCGAAGCTTCCGCAATGGCTTCAGGTGATTGGTCTGTTGTAATCCGCTCCATTGAGGTTGGTAAAATCTCATAAAATACCTTTTTATAGGAGTCAGAATGAAAATGAGCTAAATCCCCTCGTTCACCAATTGCGTTAAGAACTAATCTAAAGAATTCCGTATGTTTTGCCTCCTCAAATAAGAAGGTTGTTAGGAACATTTCCTCTTCTAATCTGCCTTCCTTTGCGATGGCCATCATTAGTGGCAGTAAGTCAAGGGTAACAGCTTCCTCCCCCGCCTGGAACATCGAGATTAGACGGAGGATCCCCTCCCGCTGCTCATCATTCATTTTCTTCCAGTCCTCCACATCCTGGGAAAAGTCAATGTCCATCGGATTCCATATACCAAACTTCTTTGCCTTTTGATAAAGACGATATGGCAAGGAATCCTCCTTTAAACCTCTACTGCTCGTCGTCAAAATAACTCTTTCACTCATCTTACATCCTCCTCAAATGAATTCTTTATATTTTGGATTGGCAAAACAATAAGCTACTCGATTAAACTTCCACAACTATCGGTTTCTTTGAGCCTACCTCTCTTTTACCCTCTATCCCATCAATAGCCACTTTGGCAATATTTTCACGGTGATAATAACTGTCACCTAGAACCGCAGCACTTCTCCTTGCCCGTTTAAAAAATAAATGCATATCATTCTCCCAGGTATAGCCAATTCCTCCATGCATTTGAATTGCATCTCCACAGACTTGAACTCCGTTACTTGAGGTATAAGATTTTGCAATCGAAATCGCAAGATCTGCATCCTCATTGTCAGTATCCACTGCCCAGGCTGCATATTCGATGGCTGATTTTCCACTTTCGACCTTCAAATACATATCAGCGGCCATATGCTTTAAAGCCTGGAAGCTACCAATTAATTTCCCGAATTGTTTTCGCTGTTTCGTATATTCAACGGTGTCATAGAGTGTGCGTTCTGCGCAGCCAACGATCTCTGCTGACAACAGCAACGCCCCAATTTTGAGCATCTGCTCCATTAATTGATGACCAGCACCCATTCCCATCCTATTTACGACAGCGCTTTCATTTAATGGATAGTTTAGTAGACTGACCTCATAGAGTGGATAGGTTAAATCCATCGAATTTGCGTCTCGAATGACTAGGTTTGGATTTTTCGGGTCAATTAATACCAATGTTTCTTCCTCGTTTGGAGTTTGGCCCATCCCTAGAATTCGTACATTGGCTAAGATAACATCCGCATCCTTTGCAAATGGGACTTCTCGCAGTGTTCCATCGATCACATAGCCATTTTCTGACCTTCTTGCCTTGGCATCGACGCTGGTCCAGGCAACCGTAAGGACCTTTTCCCCACTCTCAATCTCAGAAGCTACTTCTTCCTGTTTGCTACAAGTCTTTAATGCAGCTAATCCTACCATCGATTCAAGGAGGGGGTATGTTAATAAAAACCTCCCTGCTTCCTGGGCAACTAGAATGGCATTGACCATTCCCTTCCCATCCTGTGATCCATTCAAATCGATGATTCCCAGTAAGCCCTGATCAGCTAAAAGCTTATGCAGACCTGGTGGGATGGTCTGCTCCTTCATAAATGCACGAACATGTTCAGAAGTATTCTTATTTTTGAACATGTCTCTTACACTTCTTCTCAGCATTTTCTCTTCATCATTAAATCCAAAAAACATCCAATCACCCCTTACCTTGGCATGCCAAGAACTCTCTCGGCTATGATATTTTTCTGAATCTGCGTCGTTCCAGCATAAATCGTTTCCCCGCGAGAACCAAAATCTATCTCCTGTAGGACTCCACGTCCTACACTTTCTTTTCCAATATAAGGGCCTTCTTCCCCTAATATTTCCAACCCAAGCTTTCCCATATTCACATGCATCGTTGACCAAAATAACTTTTGTAAAGACGCTTCAGGCCCTAATTTCCCTTCATTTAGAAGCTGACTGATCGTTTTTAAGCCGTGATACCGTAGAATTCGGATTTCCGCAAATAACTCTGCCATCTTTTGACGATAATAGCTGTTTTCGCTAATGCTTTCGCCGTTCTTTTTCAATGATTCACTGATTTTGACCATCGTATTGAACTCATTTTGGAAGCGGACTTGTCGTCCAAGAGCTAGTGTTCCCCTTTCGAAGCCGAGCGTTCCCATCGCTACCTTCCAACCGTTGTTCACACCACCGACCACATTTTCTTTCGGAATGGAGACATGATCAAAAAACACTTCATTGAAATCTCTATTTCCATTAATTTGAACCAATGGTCGTACGGTGATCCCTTCGCTGTCCATCGGCACGAGAAAGAAGGTAATACCCTTGTGGGGTGGGAGTTCTTGATCCGTCCTAGCTAACACAAAGCACCAATCAGCATGATGGGCGAAACTAGTCCAAACCTTTTGCCCGTTAATCACCCATTTGTCATCAACTAGCTCTGCCCGAGTCTGGATCGCAGCTAAATCAGACCCAGCATTTGGCTCCGAAAAGCCTTGGCACCACACCTCATCTCCCCGCAATAGCGGAGGAAGAAAGCGTTGTTTCTGATCCTCTGTCCCAAATAATAGTAGGGTTGGACCAAGGAGAAGCTTCCCTAATACATTAATTCCTCCGGGTGCATTTAGCTTTCCTGCTTCTTCATTAAAAATGATATCTTCCACATGTGTAAGTCCTTGACCTCCGTATTCCTTCGGCCAGGCAATTCCTGCAAAGCCACCCTCATAAAGCTTACGGTCCCAATCCCTTAATATCCTCCCTCGTTCCACTTCATCATCTGGCCACTCGAACTCCGGTGTTCCCCAGCCTTCCGGGATGTTGTTAATGAGCCATTCCCTGGCATGCTGTCGATATTCTTCCTGTTTTTCATTAAAAGAAAGATCCATTCATTCCACCTCTTTTGCGTATTCATTTCATGTTCTAAATTATTTTGGTAAAGATCTTTTGCCTGTTAGAATCAATGATGTAGGTTTCCAGTACATATAAATCTTATTCAGTTTTATCCTTCTAATGCTAAAACATTAAAACTGGAGAAGCTTTTGGGAAACATATAGGAAGCTTTGTCGGCTAATTATAATAATATTACAAAAATTTTGACTATTCAATATAATTTTACTATCTTTTTTATCAGATAATT
Organism: Bacillaceae bacterium UBA7792; assembly: GCA_002480735.1. Classification (GTDB taxonomy): domain Bacteria; phylum Bacillota; class Bacilli; order Bacillales; family Cytobacillaceae; genus Robertmurraya; species Robertmurraya andreesenii. Next base: position 4,557 of record DLCS01000155.1, read on the forward strand.
CCTAGATCATTCCCCTAATAATTAATTTGTCCGAAAGCACATACATTTGGTTTTACGATGATGAATTCTAGTATTCCATTTGGAAATTCAGTCGTGATTTCTTCAATTTTTGAAGAGGCACTTTAGTTTTAAAAAAATCCACTTCTCATAAAGAAAAGTGGATTTTAAGCAGCCTTATTTTTTCCCAATATTCACCCAAGTGATGAAGCGCTCAATTACCCCATCAATAAAACTTAATGTCGATTCATCTGTAAGCATTCCATTTTCAAATTTAGCCCCTGCATGATTCACTAGTACTTCATTGCCAGCTGGAGGAAGAACACGCGCAGACAAACCTGGACTTGCTAAAATTTGACGTAAGTGTAATTGAGCCCGTAGCGTCCCCACCTGACCTGTTGAAACCCCAACAATCATCGCTGGTTTCTTCTGCAATACTTTGTCTACACGTGATAGCCAATCCAATGCATTCTTTAACACCCCTGGTATTGACCAATTATATTCAGGAGTGGCAATAATAATCCCATCAGCCTCTGCAATTTCTTTTTTGAATTGCTGCACCATTTCATTTGGATTGTTTTCCATATCTTCATTATAAAATGGAAGCTCTTTAATATTGGCTATCGTAATTTCCATTTTTTCACGATATCTTTTTTGAAGTGTCTTCATAAGTGCCAAATTATAAGATTCATCCCTAATGCTACCTACTAATGCGACTATTTTCATTGTTATCACTCCATTTTATGTATTTGTGATTTTGCTTTGGATAAAAATCTCCTTGATTAGAACCACCATCTAATTATACCAACCATTTTCAAATTTAGAAAAAAACAGCCCTCGTTATCATTTCCCGACAGAAATCTCCCCTCCTCAAATAAAAGGTGCAACGTGTAATTCGCATAAAATAACTAGACTCGCAAATAATGTATATATCTTTCCAGAAGGGAAGTGAGCGGGATGCAAACATCTGAATTAATCATTCGAATTGTGATCGGGTTTATTGGATTACTTATATTGACAAGGATCATGGGGAGAAAGGAGATTAGTAAAATGACCTCCTTTCATTTTGTCTCTGCTATTGCCATTGGCTCTATTGCCGCAAACTTTGTCCTCGGCCCCAGTATTTCTATTAAACATGGATTAATTTCCCTAATCGGATGGACCATATTCACACTACTTATAGATATCATCGATTTTAAGTCAATGTTGATTAAGAAAATTACTTCAGGAGAACCAGTTATTGTTATCAAGGAAGGCAAAATCATTGAGAAGGCACTTCGAAAAAATCGAA
>DLCS01000155.1:5919-6814 GCA_002480735.1 Bacillaceae bacterium UBA7792
TTCGAAAAAATCGACTAGACGTTGATACATTAAAAGCACTGCTTAGAGACAAAAATATTTTTAATTTTTCCGATGTCGATTATGCGATTTTTGAAACGAATGGAAAGCTTTCTGTCCTCCCAAAGGAGCAGAAGCAACCCATCACAAAAAGCGACTTGGAGCTTTCAAATATGCCTAAAAATATGTTTCCACTTACGACCGAGGTTGTCTCCGATGGAAAAATCATCTCTGAAAATTTAACAAAATTAAATCTTGATGTAAATTGGCTTCATCAACAACTCCTTCAAGCAGGTGTAAAGTCTGTTGAAGATGTGTTCTATGCTGAAGTTCAAGAGGATGGCTCCCTCTTTATAGATAGTAAAGATAAATGATTGAACTAGAAATAGAAAATAGTTAATCCATTAACTGCCTTTTAGAAAAAGATGCACGATTACAGAAGAGAAATACATTTGTATTAGAGGACTTTATTAACATATTTTGATATGATAACTAGGATATTTATTAGAAGGAGAAATTTTACGGTGCTGAAGAAATTACAAGTTCTTTTTCAAAATACGGTTATGACAGAAAACCCGGCCACTTATTCTGGTAATGAATATCTTTGGTTAAAGGAAAACAGAGCGGATCCCATGTGGCTGGGAATCCCAAATACAGAGGTGAGCGGGGAGCAGCTTCGATTATTAAGCACGTTATTTGAAAGCTATCTCCCAGATCAAAACCAAAATTATGGAAGCGGGAGTTTGTGGTACTCCTACTTATTTCATCAAGCATCCCTGCCACTAACGGGATCAGCGAATCCTATTCGATTTATACAAATTCAATTTGACGAAACGAAACAAAATCATATTGAAATGAAAGATGCTGTCCGTGAGTATTTCCATGACTGTTCAGCATT
>DLCS01000227.1:0-3655 GCA_002480735.1 Bacillaceae bacterium UBA7792
GTAGGACATCAATCCTATGTTCATAAGATCCTGACTGGAAGGGCCTGTCAGTTTGATACATTAAGACAATATAAGGGACTTTGTGGCTTTCCAAAGATGGTCGAAAGCGAGCATGATGTATGGGAGACCGGTCACAGCTCCACCTCACTGTCAGCGGCAATGGGAATGGCGATTGCAAGAGATTTAAAGAAGGAGAAGTCCTTTGTTGTTCCTGTTATTGGCGATGGGGCACTTACAGGTGGAATGGCTCTAGAGGCATTGAATCATATCGGTCACGAAAAGAAAAATATGATTGTTGTCCTCAATGATAATGAAATGTCGATTGCGCCAAATGTAGGGGCTCTTCACAATGTGTTAGGACGCCTAAGAACTGCTGGGAAATACCAATGGGCGAAGGATGAATTAGAGCAGCTACTCAAGAAAATTCCTGCTGTTGGTGGAAAGGTAGCACAGGCGGCAGAAAGGATCAAGGATAGCTTAAAATATTTGCTCGTTTCTGGAGTCTTCTTTGAAGAACTTGGATTCACGTACTTAGGTCCAATTGATGGCCATAACTTTGAAGCTTTATTTGAAAATCTTGCCTATGCTAAGAAAACAGAGGGGCCTGTCTTACTACATGTCATTACGAAAAAAGGTAAAGGCTATGGCCCAGCTGAGAAGGACACCACTGGAAATTGGCATGGTACAGGTGCCTACAAGATTGAAACGGGTGATTTCATTAAGCCTGTTGATGCTCCTCCAGCATGGAGCAAGCTTGTCAGTGAGACCGTCAGGAGAATTGCTCGGGAGGATGAGCGCATCGTCGCCATAACTCCTGCTATGCCTGTCGGCTCAAAGCTCGAAGGCTTTGCTAGTGAGTTTCCTGATCGCATGTATGATGTTGGAATTGCGGAACAGCATGCTGCAACAGTTGCAGCAGGGCTTGCCACCCAGAAAATGAAGCCGTTCCTAGCGATTTATTCCACCTTTCTGCAACGGGCCTATGATCAGGTCGTCCACGATATTTGTCGTCAAAATCTTAATGTCTTCTTTGGAATTGATCGGGCGGGATTAGTTGGAGCAGACGGAGAAACGCACCAAGGTGTATTTGATATCGCCTTTATGAGACATATTCCGAATATGGTAATGATGATGCCGAAGGATGAAAATGAAGGCCAGCATTTAGTCTATACAGCGTTAAAATACGATCATGGTCCAATCGCCATGAGATTTCCACGTGGAAATGGTCTTGGAGTGCCACTCGATCAGGAACTAAAGGAAATTCCTATAGGTTCATGGGAAATTCTAAAGAATGGTTCCGACGGGGCAATCCTTACCTTTGGGACGACGATTCCAATGGCCATGAAAGCAGCGGAAATTCTTGAAAAGCAAGGGATTTCCATTAAAGTTGTGAATGCGCGATTTATTAAGCCTTTAGACGAAGCGATGCTGCTTGATATTCTTGGAACAAACATGCCAATCTTGACGATTGAAGAGGCGATTCTTCAGGGTGGCTTTGGTAGCTCTATTCTGGAATTTGCCTCGGATCATGGCTTCCACCACGTTCAAATTGAACGTATGGGAATTCCGGATCAGTTCATCGAGCATGGCAGTGTCAAGGAATTATTAAATGAAATCGGGCTAACAACAGAAGCGGTAGTGGCTAAGCTACAAACTATTGCTCGAAAAAAACAAAAAAGGGCTTAGACGATGAAAAAAAAAGAACGAATTGATGTCCTTCTTGTAGAAAGAGGTCTAGCTGAAACGCGGGAAAAAGCGAAAAGAGCGGTAATGGCAGGCCTTGTATACAGCAATGAAGAAAGATTAGACAAGCCTGGTGAAAAGATCAGTATTGACAGCCCGCTGGTTGTGAAAGGGAACGTGTTGCCATATGTAAGCAGGGGTGGCCTTAAGCTTGAAAAGGCACTTAAAGTATTCGATGTTTCTGTAGGTGGCAAGGTCTTGCTTGACATTGGTGCCTCAACAGGGGGCTTCACTGATTGTGCGCTTCAAAATGGGGCAAAAATGTCTTATGCCCTTGATGTCGGCTACAACCAGCTTGCGTGGAAGCTAAGACAGGATGAACGGGTCGTAGTGATGGAACGAACGAATTTTCGTTATGTTACGCCTGCGGATCTAATTGGAGAACTTCCAAATTTCGCCTCAATCGATGTTTCCTTTATCTCACTCAAATTGATTCTCCCTGTACTAAAAACATTGTTGGTGTTAAATAGTGATGTGGTCGCATTGGTGAAGCCACAATTTGAAGCAGGTCGAGAACAAGTGGGGAAAAAAGGCATTGTGAGGGATCCGAAGGTCCATGAAGATGTGCTTCAAAGAATGCTTGATTTCGCCTTGAGTGAAGGCTTTGATGTCGAAAATTTATCCTATTCACCTATTACAGGCGGGGATGGGAATATCGAATTTCTGCTCCATTTAAAGTGGAATGGGAAAGAAGCAGGAGATAATCATCTCCCTCAATCACCTATTCAAGTTGTCAAGGAAGCTCACGAGCAGCTGAAAACAAAACAAAACGAGGAATAGGCTCATGCTTATTCCTCGTTTTTCTCTCTTTTTTTATCGCAGGAAAAAAGGTATTTGTCAAGAATTGGCGAATATACACAAAAAAGTGTACTTTTTAACTAATTTTCGCTAACATTATGACGATAGGTCATGTATCAATCTCGAGGTGATTGTGTGAATAAGGGTCAAAGACATATAAAGATAAGGGAAATCATTGTAAATAATGATATCGAAACCCAAGACGAGCTTGTCGATTACTTAAAAAATGCTGGATACAATGTTACCCAAGCAACGGTATCAAGAGACATTAAGGAGCTCCATCTTGTTAAGGTTCCATTATTGGATGGGCGCTACAAATATAGCTTGCCGGCTGATCAGCGATTCAATCCACTGCAAAAGCTAAAAAGAAACTTAATGGACGCGTTCGTAAGAATTGATCATGCTGGTAATTTGCTTGTTATGAAGACATTGCCAGGCAATGCGATGTCTATTGGTGCTTTGATTGATAATCTTGATTGGGAAGAAATACTAGGTACGATCTGTGGAGATGACACGATCTTAATTATATGCAAAACCTCCGATGAAGCGGAGATCATTCAAGCAAGATTTTTAGAAATGTTGTAACCGAGGTGAAAACCCATGCTTAGCGAATTATCGATTAGAAACTTTGCCATTATTGAGTCCCTTTCCATTTCCTTCGAAAAGGGTTTGACCGTGCTTTCAGGTGAAACTGGCGCAGGGAAATCGATCATCATTGATGCCATTCATCTATTGGTTGGCGGAAGAGGCTCAGCAGAGTTTGTTCGCCACGGTGAAGAGAAAGCGGAAATTGAGGGGCTTTTTTTAATTGAAAACGATAGCCACCCTCTTTACGAAAGGGCCGGGGAGTTTGGGATTGAAATTGAAGATGGCATGATTGTTTTGCGCCGGGATATTTCTAGGACAGGAAAAAGCGTCTGTCGGATCAACGGAAAGCTTGTGACGATATCCACATTAAGAGAAATTGGTGGTACCCTTGTTGATATCCATGGACAGCATGAGCATCAGGAGCTCATGGATGAAACGAAGCATCTGTCCCTTTTGGATCAATTCGGTGGAGAGACCGTTGCTTCTGCCCTTCGTGAATACGGGGATCTATACCATTCCTATGAAA
>DLCS01000227.1:3824-4322 GCA_002480735.1 Bacillaceae bacterium UBA7792
TACCATTCCTATGAAAAGGCATTGAAAAACCTTAAGGCTTTGAGCGAAAATGAACAGCAGATGGCCCATCGCTTGGATTTATTGTCCTTTCAGCTTGATGAAATTCAGAATGCCCATTTGAAAATCAATGAGGATGAAGAGCTTTTAGAGGAGAAGAAAAGACTGGGTAATTTTGAAAAATTACATGAAGCCTTAAGTCTCAGCTATTCAGCTTTTCAAGGGGACAATAAAGGACTAGACTGGCTCGGCCTTGCGATGAATCATCTAGAGGATGCTGCCACGGTAGATAAGAACTTCCAAGAGCTCTCTGAATCAGTGTCCAATAGCTTTTACTTGCTTGAAGATGTCTCGAGGACTCTAAGAAATGCGCTGGACTCACTTGAATTTGATCCGGGTAGATTGAATGAGATTGAAGAACGTTTGAATGAAATCAATCAATTAAAAAGGAAATATGGAAAAACGATCGAAGAAATTTTGGAGTATGGTGCAAAAATTGAA
>DLCS01000227.1:4540-5503 GCA_002480735.1 Bacillaceae bacterium UBA7792
TATGGTGCAAAAATTGAAGAGGAGCTAGATACTCTTCAAAATAAAGAAACCCATATTGAAAAACTTCAAAAGCAACTCCATGTGATTCAGAAGGATTTAACAATCGAGGCTCGAGAATTAAGCAGTGTGAGACAAAAATACGCAGGTCAGCTAACCGAACTCATACATAAAGAGCTAAAAGAGCTTTATATGGAAAAAACAATTTTTGAAGTTCGATTCTCAAGTGATTATGAGAGCTTTTCTTCGACAGGCTCAGATAAAGTAGAGTTTTTCCTGTCAACCAACCCAGGTGAACCGCTCAAGCCTCTTTCTAAGGTTGCTTCCGGTGGGGAGTTATCAAGAATCATGCTTGCTTTAAAGAGTATTTTTTCGAAGCATCAAGGAGTCACCTCGATTATTTTCGATGAAGTGGATACGGGAGTAAGCGGAAGAGTTGCTCAGGCCATTGCGGAGAAAATTTATAACGTTTCGATTGATTCTCAGGTACTTTGCATTTCCCATCTTCCACAGGTTGCGGCCATGGCAGATACCCATCTCTATATTGCAAAGGATATTACAGATGGGCGAACGAGAACATCTGTCCAAAAACTAGATGAACAAGAGAAGATCAAAGAAATTGGCCGCATGATTTCCGGAGTGGAAATCACGGATTTAACAAAGGAACACGCAAGAGAGCTTCTTCTTTTAGCGAAGGAAATTAAAATAACTTGAAAAGCTATCCATTCTGGGTAGCTTTTTTATGTCTATCGAGGTTATAAATGCGTCCGAAGCAGGCAAAATTAAAGATGTAGCCATTTCAAAGTGTGTGGACTAGAAGCGAGGAGAGTGAAGATGTTGAGTTTTGACCTTCTTAGAAAAATAATTGGTGGAATTCTCCTTGTTTCAATCGTTGCAATTGGATTTTCCAAACCAGTTCAACAATATTTTCAAATACCAAAAGAAATCACGATGTTTGAAGGGCAG
>DLCS01000227.1:5630-6949 GCA_002480735.1 Bacillaceae bacterium UBA7792
ATTTTGAATTCGCAAAATCGAAGCCTGTTTCGGCTGAGTTAACCCATGATGACGATAGTGTTTCGCTAAATAATCATGATCATACCGTCTCATTAAACGCCAAAAAATATGGAAAAAATGAAATGCTCTTAGAATTAGCAGGCTTTCCTGTGAAAAAGGTCGATGTTAATGTCTTAAAGGATTTTAGAGTGATACCGGGTGGACAATCGATTGGCGTCAAACTAAATACAGTTGGCGTTCTAGTCGTTGGGCACCATCAAGTAAATACCTCTGAGGGGAAGCAATCACCTGGGGAAATTGCTGGAATTAAGGTTGGAGACATTATTACGAAGATAAATGGGAAGCAAATTGATAAAATGTCGGATGTTGCCCCCTTTGTTCAAGAAGCGGGGGAATCCGGGAAACCTCTAAAAATTGAACTTGGACGGGAAAGTGGAAAAGCGACAACAGAATTGATGCCACTAAAGGAAAAAGGCGAAGAAAAATTTAAGCTGGGTCTTTATATACGTGACTCGGCTGCAGGGATCGGAACGATGACTTTTTATCATCCCGAATCAAAGCGCTATGGTGCTTTAGGGCATGTCATCTCCGATATGGATACGAAGAAGCCTATTGTTGTGGAGGATGGACAAATCGTCCGATCTACCGTCACGTCGATTGAAAAAGGAAGCAATGGGGACCCTGGTGAGAAGTTAGCTCGGTTCTCTTCAGATAGAGAAGTGATTGGAAATATTCAAAGAAACAGTCCTTTCGGGATTTTTGGTAAGCTAAATCGAGATCTTGAAAATGGTGTGATGGATAAGCCAATGCCAATTGCCCTATCCCATCAAGTAAAGGAAGGTCCTGCGCAAATCCTAACGGTTGTTGATAACGACGAGGTTAAGCTCTTTGATATAGAAATTGTGAGCACCATTCCACAAAAGTTCCCTGCTACAAAGGGGATGGTCATAAAGGTAACAGATAAGGAGCTTCTTGATAAAACTGGAGGGATTGTCCAGGGGATGTCAGGAAGCCCTATTATCCAAGAGGGAAAGGTTGTTGGTGCAGTTACCCATGTTTTTGTGAATGACCCAACCTCTGGATATGGTGTTCACATCGAATGGATGCTAAATGAAGCAGGAATCGATATTTACGAAAAGGAAGAAGAAAAAGCAAGTTAAACAAAAAGGCGGCCTGAGTCGCCTTTTTGTATTAAATAAAGATTTTTCGACAAAGTTTACTTCTGAAAAAAATCAACCATCGAAAATAGTCGAAAAAAAGAGAAAACAGGAGGAAAAATAAGATTTTACCTGTTTTTCTAGAAAAAATAAAAAATGAAA
>DLCS01000227.1:7065-8185 GCA_002480735.1 Bacillaceae bacterium UBA7792
AGAAAAAATAAAAAATGAAAAGGATTTTTATTGGCTTTGTCGAATTGAATATTTAGAATAAAGATAAAGAAATCATTTCAGAGACGAGAAACTCAGGATTGAGGAGGAAACTACAGGTGAAGAAGATTAAAGTATGTATAGTGGATGACAATCGAGAGCTGGTGGGTTTGTTAGAGGATTATATTTCCTCACAGGAGGATATGGAAGTTGTAGCAGTTGCTCATAACGGTCAAGAATGCCTCGAGGTATTATCGCAAACAGACCCAGATGTTCTTGTTTTAGATATAATCATGCCACACCTAGATGGATTAGCTGTTTTGGAAAGATTACGCGAGTCAAAAAAGAATTCATTGCCAAACGTCATCATGCTTACTGCATTTGGTCAGGAGGATGTAACGAAAAAAGCAGTTGAGTTAGGGGCATCCTATTTTATTCTAAAACCATTTGATTTGGAGCATTTAGGAAATCATATTCGTCAAGTAAGCGGTAAGGGAAGCCCGATCATGAGAAAATCCACTGGCATCCAAAGCGGAACTAGACAGGTAGTGGAAGAAAAACCAAAAAATCTTGATGCAAGCATCACAAGCATCATTCATGAGATTGGAGTACCCGCACATATTAAAGGATACTTGTATTTAAGAGAGGCTATCTCGATGGTTTATAATGATATCGAACTTCTTGGCTCGATTACCAAAGTGCTATATCCAGATATTGCGAAGAAATACAATACGACGGCAAGCCGTGTCGAGCGTGCGATTCGCCATGCCATTGAGGTAGCGTGGAGCCGTGGAAATATTGATTCCATTTCTTCCTTATTTGGCTATACAGTTTCCATGTCAAAAGCAAAGCCAACCAATAGCGAGTTCATCGCCATGGTGGCTGACAAACTGCGCTTGGAGCATAAGGCTTCTTGAAAGAGGTAGGATTTTCACAGTTGTTTGAAAGAAGACGTCAAATTGGCGTCTTTTTATTTTCTATATTTCCTGTTATGGTAAATATATAGAATTTGCAGAGAAGGGCAAAAAAATGACAAATAGCATACAGGAAATTGTGACTGTTACCATTTCAAAAGACAAAATGCAAGCGACAGTTAACCTTAATTGTTCGCAGGTAGAATTAA
>DLCS01000227.1:8411-9642 GCA_002480735.1 Bacillaceae bacterium UBA7792
GGAGAAGCAGGAGTTTTTTATAGGGGAAATTCTAAGGCTATTACTTGAACAAAAGGTAACCGAAGGAATTAAAATGGATCTTCTTCAGGGAGAATTAGAGCCCCAAAAAGAATATATTATTGCAAAGGGAATTGCACCAATCGATGGTGAGGATGCAAGGATCGAGTATTTCGCTCCCACCGAACGGAGACCTACCATACGTACGGATGGAAAGGCTGATTTTTATGATATGAACTTCATCGATGAAATCCGGAAGGGAGCCTGGCTAGGAGAAAAGATACCCGCAACGGATGGTTCACCAGGTAAAACAGTTACAGGGGAATTGGTTGTTCAGAAAAAAGGCAGGGATATGAAGCTCTTATATGATCGGAGGACGGTTGCGGAGGTTGTAGAAGGAGAGAAAATCGTTTTAAGAGCCTTAACTGACGGAGTATTAACCTTTAAGGATGGAAAAATAGCAGTAGGAAGCCATTTAATGATCGATGGGGATGTAGGAGTAGAAACAGGAAATATCGATTTTGATGGAAGCGTCACCATTAAAGGGATCGTCCAGCCAGGCTACTCCGTCAAAGCAACAAAGGACGTTTCCATACTTGGTGAGCTAGGATTGAGCAAGGTAAAAATGGTTACGTCTGTATCAGGAGATATTTTTATCAAAGGTGGAGTGTTCGGCCAAGGGGAATCAACTATTAAGGCCGGAAAAAATATCTTTATTAAGCATGCGAATAACTGCATTCTCCTAGCCAAAGGGGATATCCATATTGGCTACTATTCGATTGGCAGCTATCTTAAGGGGAGGAATATTTTTGCAGACGAGAAAAATAGCAAAATCATTGGTGGGAAAATCGAAGCAAAGGGAAAAATAGTGGCATCGATAATCGGGAATCGAATGGAAAGAAAGACCTGGGTAAGTGTAGAAGGATTCAATCGAGAGAGCCTTACAGAACAGCTAGTGGAGAAGCTTCTTCAATACAAGAAAGAGGCTTTGGCTTATGAAGGGTTGAAAAAACATGTGGAGGCTTATGAGAATTCAAAACTTACTGAGGAAGAGCATCTTGAATATTTACGGATGCTTGATGACCTGGATGCCCAATTAGCAAAAGTAAGTGAGCTTGATGAAAATTGTAAAGAAATCGCAAATCTATTGGAGGTGAAAGGTGAAGGGGAAGTAACCATTAAAGAAGTGGCATACCCGGAAACTTTCATAGAGATCCAAAAGATTCGAAAAAGA
>DLCS01000227.1:9719-18871 GCA_002480735.1 Bacillaceae bacterium UBA7792
CTGATGGCTCTTTGTACTCCAAAAGATTCGAAAAAGAATTTCTTCCGAGGTTAAAGGAACTTTTTACATTGACAAGGGTGTCCTGCGCTTTGAATAAAGGGAAAAGCGATTTTGATTTCTTTTGCAAGACAATCAAAGTCCTTTTTTGATACAATGGCCTTAAAAGAATTTCCTAAAAATAGCAAAATAGGAGTGACCCCAATGACCCTCATCTTTGCCCATCGCGGCTATTCCGCGAAATACCCTGAAAACACGATGAAAGCTTTTAAAGAGGCCGAAAAGGCTGGTGCCGACGGGATTGAACTTGATGTCCAATTAACAAAGGATGGCGAGATTGTTGTCATCCATGATGAAAAGGTCGACCGAACAACAAATGGTACTGGATATGTCATAGATTTCACTTTCGAGGAGTTACGCAAACTGGATGCTGGCCATAAGAAATCTTTGTTGAAAAAGGAGCCAATCCCCTCCTTAAGGGAAGTGTTAGAATGGTTAAAGACGAATAATTTAAAGTGTAATATCGAAATCAAAAGCAATCTGGCCACTTTTATGAAAATTGAACAGCCGGTGATCTCTATGGTTCAAGAATTTGGTCTCTCTGATCGGATTATTATCTCGTCCTTCAATCACTATAGTCTTGTCTATTGCTATCGAATTGCTCCGGAGATTGAAATTGCCCCTCTCTATGCGGAAGGATTGTATATGCCCTGGGTCTATGCCGAATCGATTCGAGCAAAGGGGATGCATCCAAAATTTAAGGTTGCCCCAAATGAGATTATCAAAGCCTCCATGGAGTATGGGATTGATGTAAGACCGTATACGGTGAATAAGGAGAAGGAGATGCGGCGTTTATTTGAAATAGGCTGTACCGCCTTCATTACTGATGATCCAGTACTTGCATTAAAAATTCGGAAAGAATATCATTAAAAAATGCTTGGTGGGAGAACCCATCAAGCATTTTTGTTTAAAATCCTTAATTTTTGTTATTCGTTTTAAACCTAGGCTGGACTTTATTTTTCTTCCTGTCTCTGTGAAGAATAAAGCCCCCAATAAATCCTAAACCAACTACAAATAATAATAAGCCCACAAGAAATTGCAGCCATAAAAGGGATGAAGTGAATGGACCATTTGTAATTCCGAAGACCATATCTCGCATCAGTTTAATCCCGTATGCCGCTATGACTCCTGGTATGACTAGTATTAATAATGCAAATAAGCGTACCATATAAATCCTCTTTCTCGTTTAATCACCTTTTATTATAGCACTTCTATGGTAAATAAGAAGTTAGAATCCCTACTTCATAAATTAAACTAAAATTTGTCAAAGAATCAATTAAATACTACAATACAACTGTATGAAAGATTTTTCACGATAGGCATGAAAAAAATTTCTAGCATAAAGGCAGGTGAAACGATGATGCAAACAGTCATGATTGTTGGGGCGGGCAAGGGCGGCATGTCCATTCTTAAGATATTACGAGAAACTGCCGTGTTAAACGTCGTGGCTGTCATCGATCATAATCCGAATGCGCCGGGAATCGAATTTGCCATGCAGCAGGGAATTCAGGTCGGGACGGATTGGAAAGCTTTTTTGACGGATCAGGTCGATATCGTTATTGAAGTCACTGGAAGAGAAGCAGTCTTTAAAGAAATTCGTCAGGCAATCGGGCAAAGCACCATCTTAATTCCAGGTAGCATGGCTTTTCTCATCGCGAAGCTAATTGAGGAGAAAGAAGCTCTTATTACAAAACTGAAAAATGAAACGGTTAAGCGTGATTTAATCTTCAATGCAACAAGTGATGGCATGATTGTCGTTGACAGAGATTCCCACATTATTCTCATTAATAAAAGCGCAGCCGAAATGGTTGGAGTGGATAAACAGAAGGTGCTAGGAAAGCATGTCCTCGATGTAATTCCGTCCAGTCGACTCCCAGCGGTTTTAAAAACAGGTCGTCCAGAAATGAACAAGGAACAAATGCTAGGAAATGGATTGAAAATCATCACAACACGCATCCCAATCATCGATGCGAACCAGGAGCTGGTGGGGGCCTTTGCTGTTTTCAAAGATATTACTGAGGTGGTTCATCTTGCTGAGGAATTAACCAATCTCAAAGAAATCCAGACGATGCTCCATGCGGTGATTCAATCAAGTGATGAGGCCATTTCCGTCGTAGATGAGGAAGGAAAAGGAATTATCATTAATCCTGCGTATACCAGACTAACTGGGTTATCAGAGCATGAAGTGATCGGTCAGCCTGCGACAGCCGATATTTCTGAAGGAGATAGCATGCATATGCAGGTCCTCAAGACTCGAAGGGCTGTGCGTGGAGTGGCGATGCGCTTGGGTCCGAATAAAAAAGAGGTTATCGTGAACGTGGCTCCGGTTATTGTAGATGGGAAGCTTAAGGGAAGTGTTGGTGTTATTCATGATATGTCAGAGCTCAAAAGTTTAAATCGTGAGCTCAGTCGAGCAAGACAAATTATTCGGACCCTTGAAGCAAAATATTCTTTTGAGGATATTATCGGTGATTCGGATGAAATGAAGCTGGCGATTGAGCAGGCAAAGCTCGGGGCAAAGACACCAGCGACTGTTCTCTTACGAGGAGAATCTGGGACGGGAAAAGAGTTGTTTGCCCATGCCATACATAATGCGAGTGATCGAAGATTTAATAAATTTGTTCGTGTAAATTGTGCAGCGATTTCAGAATCACTGTTAGAAAGTGAGCTCTTCGGCTATGAGGAGGGAGCTTTTTCTGGTGCGAAAAGAGGTGGAAAAAGAGGGCTGTTTGAAGAAGCGAACAATGGCAGTATCTTTTTGGATGAAATCGGAGAGTTAACGGCGAATACTCAAGCAAAGTTATTGCGAGTTCTTCAGGAGAATGAAATTACTCGGGTAGGTGGAACGAAGCCAATTTCGATAAATGTACGAGTAATTGCTGCCACAAATGTCAATATTGAAAAAGGGATCATTAACGGAACCTTCAGGGAGGATTTATACTATCGATTAAATCGAATGCCGATTCATATTCCTCCACTAAGAAATCGCAAGGAGGATATCCCTTTATTATGCAATCGATTGCTTGAGAAAATCAATCAGGATTACGGCCGGAATGTAGAAGGGATTTCAGCAGCGGCTAGAAATCGGCTCCTTCAATATCATTGGCCGGGGAATGTCAGGGAGCTTGAGAACATCCTTGGCAGAGCCGTTATTTTCATGAGTAATCACGAATCCGAAATTGACCTTGAACATTTGCCAGAGTTAGTCCGAGATACGACAGGAAAACCGGATCATGTGTCACTCCCTCTTGCCGAAGGAAAGACCCTCCATACCCTAGTTGAACAGTTTGAAAGGAATCTGATCGTTGACATGCTAAAAAGGATGAAGGGGAATAAGACTGAAACAGCTAAAGCCTTAGGCTTATCCGTAAGAAACCTCTATTATAAGCTTGAAAAATACAAAATTGCCAATGATGGCATGCAGGATTTTTCATAGGTATGAAAAAAAATTCATGGTTTATGGTCAATTATTAAAACGCTTTCATTATTTTTCTCTTGGCACGTTTCTTGCAGAATAATATCTGCCAAATTATAAATCTGTATTCGACCGTGATAATAAGAGAAGAGTCATGAGAAGGAGGTTGAATACTGAATGAAATTGGATTCGCTAATTGAAAGAGCCAGCCAATTTGGAGAAAAGACGGTCGCAGTAGCTGCTGCAGAAGATGAGGAAGTACTTGAAGCTATATGCCATGCCTTGCAATTAAATCTAGCTCGTTTCTTATTATTTGGTGATAAGGAGAAAATATCGGCGATGATGGAGAGAAAATTTCCAGGAATGCATCAACATCAAAAACTGGAAATGATTCATACACCGACAAACTCCCTTGCCGTTGAGAAAGCAGTAAGAGCAGTTCATATAGGTGAAGCCAATGTGTTAATGAAAGGGAATGTCCAAACGGCTACCTTGTTAAAGACCATTCTAAATAAAGAGTATGGACTAAGAACGGGTCGGATCCTTTCACAGGTGGCTGTCTTTGAAATACCGGACTTCGAACGATTCATCTTCATTACGGATTCAGCTATGAATATGGAGCCAAATGTTGAGCAAAAGGCTGAAATAATATCGAATGCCGTTCAAATTGCGAGAAGTATTGGTTTAGAATGTCCACTTGTTGCCCCAATCGCCGCTGTTGAGGTGGTGAATCCGAACATGCAGGCAACAATCGATGCGGCCATTCTAACTCAGATGAACCGAAGGGGACAAATTGTAAATTGCATTGTCGACGGACCACTCGGCTTTGATAATGCAGTATCAATTAGTGCTGCTGAACATAAGAGCATTAACAGTGAAGTTGCCGGTCGCGCCGATATTCTTTTAGTACCGACACTCGAGGTGGGGAATGCTCTGTATAAATCATTAACCTACTTTGCCAAGGCAAAGGTCAGTTCCGTTATTGCTGGGGCGAAGGCACCCATTGTACTCACTTCTCGTGCTGACACTGCCGAAGCCAAGTTTAATTCTTTAGTATTAGCGATATGTTCCGCAAATGAAAGCTGAAATGAAATTTTTAACTCAAAGGAGAGGTTGAAAAATGGAAATTTTTAAATATATGGAAACTTATGATTATGAACAGCTCGTTTTTTGTCAGGACAAACAATCTGGATTGAAGGCGATCATTGCCATTCACGATACGACATTAGGGCCAGCTCTAGGTGGAACGAGAATGTGGACTTATGATTCTGAGGAAGCAGCGATTGAGGATGCCTTGCGCTTAGCCAAAGGCATGACTTACAAGAACGCTGCAGCTGGATTGAATCTAGGTGGTGGAAAGACGGTAATTATCGGTGATCCTCGTAAAGATAAGAGCGAAGCAATGTTCCGTGCACTAGGACGTTATATCCAAGGACTAAACGGACGTTACATTACAGCTGAAGATGTTGGTACAACAGTAGATGATATGGATATTATCCACGAAGAAACTGACTTTGTAACAGGTATCTCACCATCATTCGGTTCTTCTGGTAACCCATCTCCAGTAACTGCATACGGTGTTTATCGTGGTATGAAAGCAGCTGCGAAAGAAGCTTTCGGCACTGACAATTTAGAAGGAAAAGTAATTGCTGTTCAAGGCGTTGGTAACGTAGCATATCATCTATGCAAACATTTACACGCTGAAGGAGCAAAATTAATCGTTACAGATATTAATAAAGAAGCTGTACAACGTGCTGTAGAAGAATTCGGTGCATCAGCAGTTGNNGGATTTGATTCACGAAGAAACCGATTATGTAACAGGGATTTCTCCTGCATTCGGTTCATCAGGAAATCCTTCACCAGTCACAGCCTATGGCGTATATCGTGGAATGAAGGCTGCAGCTAAAGCAGCATTTGGAGATGACTCCCTAGAAGGAAAGGTCATTGCGATACAAGGAATCGGCAATGTTGCCTATAATTTATGTCGCCATCTTCATGAAGAAGGTGCAAAGCTCATCGTTACTGATATTAACAAAGAGGCTGTCGGTCGAGCTGTAGAAGAATTTGGCGCTACCGCTGTTGATCCGAATGAAATCTACGGAGTCGAGTGTGATATTTATGCACCTTGTGCTCTTGGTGCGGTTATTAACGATGATACGATTCCTTTAATGAAAGCGAAGGTTATTGCGGGTGCGGCTAATAACCAATTAAAAGATACTCGCCACGGTGATATCATTCATGAAATGGGGATCATTTATGCACCGGATTATGTCATTAATGCTGGTGGAGTTATCAATGTTGCAGACGAACTCTATGGCTATAATCGTGAGCGTGCGATGAAGCGTGTGGAAACCATCTACAACAATATTGAAAAGGTAATTGAAATTGCCAAGCGAGATGGAATACCTACGTATAAGGCAGCTGATCGAATGGCGGAAGAGCGGATTGAAAGAATGCGCAACTCCCGAAGCCAGTTCCTTCAAAATGAACATCATATTTTAAGCAGAAGATAAAGAATGTAAGGAGAATAAGCTGAATAGGTGAACTGCATTCAGCTTTTTTTCCTACCTAGTCATCGTTTTATTGGAGGGTTATACTGTGCCACAATCTGTTAATCGAATTCTCGTCATCAACCCTGGCTCGACTTCCACAAAAATTGGAGTTTTCGATAATGAGCTACCCATATTTGAAAAAAACATTCGTCATGATCGGGAAAGATTAAGTGAATTTAACAAAATCATTGACCAATATGAATTTCGCAAAAATACGATTCTCGAATCATTGGATACAGAAGGAATTAATATTTCGAAGCTCGATGCCGTATGTGGACGTGGAGGCCTGCTTCGTCCGATTGAAGGCGGTACTTATCGAGTGAATGATTCCATGCTCTCTGATTTACGTGCAGGCTTTGCTGGTGAGCATGCTTCTAACCTCGGGGGGATTCTTGCTTTTGAAATCGCAGCAGGGTTAAATATTCCGGCCTATATCGTTGATCCTGTCGTAGTCGATGAAATGGAGCCGGTTGCACGTATTTCGGGCTTTTCTTTAATCGAAAGGAAAAGTATTTTTCATGCTCTTAACCAAAAAGCAGTCGCCAGAAGAGTCGCCAAGGAGCTGGGACTGAAGTACGAGAATCTCAATTTCATTGTCGCTCATATGGGCGGCGGTATCACAGTTGGGGCACATAAAAAAGGTAGGGTAGTCGATGTCAACAATGGCTTGCACGGTGATGGCCCTTTTAGTCCTGAACGCGCTGGAACCGTGCCCGCAGGAGATTTAGTTTCCCTCTGCTATTCAGGCCAGTATTTTTTTGAGGAAATCATGAAAAGGCTTGTCGGACAGGGTGGCCTCGTCGGTTACTTACAAACGAATGATGCTCTTCAAGTCGAAAACATGATTGCAAATGGTGATGAAGAGGCTCGTCTTGTATATGAAGCGATGGCCTATCAGGTTGCGAAGGAAATTGGTGCTGCTAGTGCCGTTTTGGCAGGAAAAGTGGATGCCATTATTCTAACAGGAGGACTCGCTTACGGAAAAGAGTTTGTCAGCACTATTAGTGAACGGGTTCACTGGATAGCTGACGTCATTGTGAAACCGGGTGAGAATGAGCTGCAGGCACTCGCTGAAGGGGCGCTTAGAGTTCTGCGCGGTGAGGAAAGAGAAAAAGAATATCATGTGGCTTCTAATAGTAATGAGAAGGTTCTTAAAGGGAGGTAGTCACGGTGGCGAAGGAATATGATTTAGTGATTTTAGGTGGGGGTACAGGCGGATACGTTGCAGCAGTCCGTGCCGCACAGCTTGGATTGAATACAGCTATTGTAGAAAAAGAAAAGCTTGGCGGAACATGCCTGCACAAAGGCTGTATTCCAAGTAAAGCGCTTTTAAGAAGTGCTGAGGTATTTGCGACAATTAAGCGCAGCGAGGAATTTGGCGTGGAGACATCTGGTGTTGCCTTAAATTTCGCCAGAGTTCAGGATAGAAAAACGAAGATTATCGATCAGCTTCATAAAGGTGTCGAGCATTTAATGAAAAAGGGCAAAATCGATGTCTATGAAGGGCTTGGAAGGATATTGGGCCCCTCCATTTTCTCGCCAATGCCAGGCACGATTTCTGTTGAAATGAATAATGGTGAAGAAAATGAAATGCTTATTCCGAAGAATGTCATCATCGCAACAGGCTCTCGACCAAGAACTCTTCCAGGATTAGAAATTGACGGGAATTATGTGATGACCTCTGATGAAGCACTGGGAATGGAATCGCTACCAAGCTCCATCATCATTGTTGGCGGTGGAGTGATTGGAATCGAATGGGCATCCATGCTTTCTGATTTCGGAGTAGATGTGACGGTATTGGAATATGCAGATCGCATTATTCCTACCGAGGATAAGGATATTTCTAAAGAAATGCAAAGATTAATGAAAAAAAGGAAAATCAAGGTTGTTACAGGAGCAAAGGTGCTTCCAGAAACCCTGCAAAAGGGAGAAGGAGTAACGATCTCTGCGGAAGTAAAGGGCGAGCAAAAAGAATTCCATGCTGAGAAAATGCTCGTTTCCGTAGGGCGCATGGCGAATGTAGAAGGAATTGGCCTTGAGAATACAGATATACAAGTTGAAAAAGGCGTGATCGTCACGAACTCCTTTTATCAAACGAAGGAATCTCATATCTATGCGATTGGGGACTGTATTGGTGGGATGCAGCTAGCCCATGTCGCCTCTCATGAGGGGATTGTTGCTGTAGAACATTTTACTGGAGAAAGCCCAGAGCCTCTTCAATATCACTTGATTTCCAGATGTATCTACAGCTCTCCAGAGGTTGCTAGTGTCGGCTTGACAGAGGATGAAGCGAAGGAAAAAGGACATAAGGTCAAGGTGGGCAAGTTCTCATTTCGTGCCATTGGCAAAGCGCTTGTTTTTGGTGAATCCGATGGCTTTGTCAAAATGATTGCCGATGAAGACACAAATGATATTTTGGGAGTGCATATGATTGGTCCTCATGTGACTGACATGATTTCTGAGGCAGGGTTAGCACAAGTGTTGGATGCAACACCTTGGGAGGTTGCCCAGACGATACACCCGCATCCAACCCTATCCGAAGCAATTGGAGAAGCAGCCTTAGCAGTAGATGGCAAGGCAATTCATGGATAATTTTTCCGAGGAGGGAATTGAATGGCTGAAAATCGTCATAATGCTCTAGGTTTGAGCGATCAGGATGTATTATCAATGTATGAAACGATGCTATTGGCAAGACGCATCGACGAACGGATGTGGCTTTTGAACCGTGCTGGTAAAATTCCTTTTGTCATTTCATGTCAGGGTCAGGAGGCAGCACAGGTTGGGGCAGCATTTGCTTTAGATAAAGATAAGGACTATGTGCTTCCTTATTATCGGGATATGGGCGTGGTCCTCACCTTTGGCATGACAGCAAGAGATTTAATGCTTTCAGCCTTTGCGAAGGCAGAGGACCCAAATTCTGGTGGTCGTCAAATGCCAGGGCATTTTGGACAGAAAAAGAACCGCATTGTAACAGGCTCATCCCCTGTAACCACTCAGGTTCCCCATGCGGTCGGTGTAGCACTCGGTGTAAAGATGGAAGGGAAGGACTTAGTTGCCTTTGTCACCTTTGGAGAAGGCTCCTCGAACCAAGGTGACTTCCATGAAGGGGCAAACTTTGCTGGTGTTCA
>DLCS01000229.1 GCA_002480735.1 Bacillaceae bacterium UBA7792
AATATATCCCTAGACTTCAGGAGCTGGCGAAGACGGTGAGCGAAATTGATGTCCTTCAATGCTTTGCGACGGTCAGTGAAGAAAGGCACTATGTAAAGCCAAGCTTTTCGAACGAAAGAGTCATTCTCCTCAAGGATGGTCGACATCCTGTTGTGGAAAAGGTGATGAAGGCGCAGGAATATGTGCCAAATGATTGCTATATGGACGGTGAGCGAGAAATCCTTCTCATTACAGGTCCGAATATGTCAGGGAAGAGCACATACATGAGGCAAGTCGCATTGATGGCCATTCTCGCTCAAATTGGCTGCTTCGTGCCAGCAAGTGAGGCAACCTTACCGATTTTTGATCAAGTCTTTACTAGAATAGGTGCAGCCGATGATCTCATTTCTGGACAGAGCACCTTTATGGTAGAGATGCTGGAGGCGAACAATGCTATTTCCAATGCAACTGAAAACAGCTTAATTTTGTTTGATGAAATTGGGCGTGGCACATCAACCTATGATGGGATGGCACTCGCTCAGGCAATTATTGAATATATCCATGATCATATTGGGGCTAAGACGTTATTTTCTACGCATTATCATGAATTAACGATCTTGGAAAACGAGTTGAAACAGCTAAAGAATGTTCATGTGAGCGCGGTAGAGCAAAATGGCAAGGTTGTCTTCCTCCACAAAATTAAGGAAGGAGCAGCTGACAAAAGCTACGGAATCCATGTTGCCCAGCTCGCCAATCTACCGTCAAGCTTGATAGAAAGAGCGAATGAAATTTTACACAACTTTGAAAATCAAGAGGCGGAAGAAGTCGAACAGCCAGCTTCTACCCAGCTCTCCTTATTTGAGGAGCCGGTGGTGAAAGAGAAACCACTTCTATCCTCCAAAGAGAAGCGAGCCCTTGAGCGAATCAAAGAGATAGACATATTGGAAATGACTCCGATGCACGCGATGAATACGCTCTATGAATTGCATAAAGCGTTGAAAAACTCCTAGAAAGGAGGGGAACTCAGATGGGAAAAATTATCGAACTTGATGACCAGCTTTCAAATAAAATAGCTGCTGGTGAGGTAGTCGAGCGACCTGCTTCTGTTGTGAAGGAACTGGTCGAGAATGCGATTGATGCAAACAGTACCGTGATTGAGATTGAGATTGAGGAAGCGGGATTATCGAAAATTCGCATCATTGATAATGGTGATGGGATGGACGAATCCGATGTCGTCATGTCTTTTAGAAGACATGCGACAAGTAAGATTAAGGATGACAAGGATTTGTTCCGCATTCGGACACTTGGGTTTCGTGGTGAGGCTCTTCCGAGTATCGCCTCAGTGTCAAAGCTTGAAATTAAGACCTCACCAGGTAATGAGGGAACTCGGCTCGTCATGAGTGGCGGGCATGTGGAGACATTGGAGAAGGCGGCGAGTCGCAAAGGAACGGATATTGTCGTAACAGATTTATTTTACAATACCCCTGCTCGCCTTAAATACATGAAGACAGTTCATACCGAGCTTGGAAACATTACTGATATCGTGAACCGTCTAGCTCTCTCCCATCCTGATATCAGCTTTCGTCTTATTCATAATGACCGCAAGCTCCTGCATACAAATGGAAACGGGGATGTTCGTCAAGTACTTGCAGCCATTTACGGACTGAACATCGTGAAGAAAATGATTCCGATTCAGGCCGATTCGTTGGATTTTCGGATTCATGGCTGGGTCGCCCTTCCTGAGATTACGAGGGCATCTCGCAATTATATCACGACATTGGTCAATGGGCGTTTTATCAAAAATTATCCATTGGCCAAGGCCGTACAAGAGGGTTACCATACGTTGCTCCCTATTGGCCGCTATCCGATCGTCCTTGTTCATATCGAAATGGATCCCATCCTTGTCGATGTGAACGTGCATCCTTCCAAGTTGGAGGTTCGTTTTAGCAAGGAAGCGGAATTGAACGAGCTTGTCTCATCAGCCATTAAACAAGCCTTCCGAAAGCAAGAATTGATCCCTGCTGGATTGCAGCGAGAGACGAAACCAATGGTAAAAAATGAACAGCCTGCCTTTGACTTGGACCATCTACCGCTCGCTGCTAAGGAGGAGCAAGCCGAAATTGAGTTTGACCTTCCGCCAGTGGAGAGCTTTTTTCAAAGTAAGCCATCTACCCCTACCCCAGTGGTCGAAGAGCCGCATATGGAGCCTACTGTCGAAGTCAAAGTGCAAGAAGAAATAGAGCAAAAGACGGAATCAAGGGTTCCTCCGCTTTATCCGATTGGACAAATGCATGGCACCTATATTCTTGCGCAAAACGAGAAGGGGCTTTATATCATTGATCAACATGCGGCCCAGGAACGGATTAAGTATGAGTTCTTTCGTGAAAAGGTTGGGCAGGTTGAAAAAGAACTTCAGGATATGCTTGTCCCGCTGACATTCGAATATTCGGCGGACGAATCGATCCTCATCCTTGAGCATCAGGCTGAGCTTGAAGAGGTGGGGGTATTTCTAGAACCATTTGGAATGAATAGCTTTATTGCGCGCTCCCATCCACAATGGTTTCCAAAAGGAATGGAAAAAGAAATTATTGAAGAAATGATTGAGCAGGTTCTTTCGATGAAAAAGGTCGATATTAAGAAACTGAGAGAGGAAGCAGCGATTATGATGAGCTGCAAGGCCTCTATTAAGGCCAATCATTACTTGCAGATGAATGAAATCCAAGCTTTGCTTGATGAATTAAGAAGAACGAACGATCCTTTCACATGTCCGCATGGCCGCCCAATCATTATTCATTATTCGACGTATGAAATGGAAAAGATGTTTAAAAGAGTGATGTAAAGGGGTTTCTAGTCTAACAATAAAGTTAGGAGGTTGAGATATGAAGTTTGTGAAATTTTTACTTATCGCGGTCGTTGTCATTTTTGTACTTGGATATGCTGCGTATCATTTTGGAACCAAAGTAGCATCTGACAAGTTAATTGATACGATTTCGACAGAATTAGAGAGTAGTGGGGAAATCGATTCAATCAAAGAGACCATTGAGAAAGACCCGAAGCTTCTGTCTTTTATTGAAGAAGCAAAAGCTGTTGATGAAAATACACTTCCGTTTCAAACGAAAGAGGAAGCTACAAAGGTGCTAATAAAAAAAGTCGGTATTAACGAATTAAATGATATTAGAAAACAAGTACAAGAGGGTACGGCTTCGAAGGAAGAGATTTTGCAAGAAATCCAGAGTAAACTGTCTGAAGAAGAGATACTTGCATTAAAAGTGATTGCGTATAAAGAATTGATTAAACAGTAATTTAATGAGGGTTCATTATGGGTCCTCTATAAAATGAAAAGGATGTTCAAGTAAGTCCATATAACAAATTATAACTCGCCGAGCGTAATGGTTCGGCGTTTTTTGTTTTTGCTATATATTCATAAGCTTGTTCAAAAGTTATAATGAAAATAGTGAAGGAAATTGCTTCGTCTACATAGAGTAATAGTACAAGGGAGGTGGGAGGAGTTTGACTTTTTTTATATTTTTGCCTCTTATGATAGGGGCTGTTTTAATCGCTTTTTTAATTGTTGTGGTAGCTAAGAATAAGGAAGGAGGAGAAAGCGTGATTCGACATTTGTATACTTATTTAGTCTTATTCGCGACCTTAATGATGGTGATCGGTGGAGGGATTTCGATTTTTATGGCAACGGCAGATTTAGTTAGTCCACCAACGTATTATCAAAGTTATTCCGATTTTAAAATGATGAAGCAAAGTGAGAAATTTGAGGGGCAAAAGCAGACAGAGGTTAGTGAGGAGCAGCTAAGGGCTGAATATGATCAGCTTATTGCGGATGAAAAAAGACGACAGCAGGAGAATGCGAAGAATCAAATCATAAAGAGCCTCGGTTTTATCGTCATTCCCCTCCCCATTTTCATTTATTTTAGTAGAATGAGAAGGAAAACGATTGAATAGGTCGGTTCAAAAACAGCATTGAATGCTGTTTTTTTCTTTGGGACTTCGCCTATCGCCCATTTCGCCTGTCCCAAACTTCCCCTTTAGGAATGTGCACATATACTAGATTGACATTAGAAATGAGGAGGAAAATATAAAAATGAGGCAATTTGGTTATGGGGCAGGGATGATGGGTGGTTATGGATATCCAACTGGAATGGGATATGGGTATCCAACAGGATTAGGAATGGGCTATTCAGGCATGCATGGTGGCTACGGGTATCCAGGAGGATTTCTCTCCCCAGGATATGGCATGGGCTGGCAGGGACACGGCCTAAGTGATGGATATTATGGACATCATCATGACGGATATCATCACCACCATGGACATTACCATGACGGATATCATCACCATCATGGACATCACGGACATTATCACGACATGTACTGATCTTTTGGGAGCATAAATGCAATGGACACCCTTACTACGGGTGTCCTATATTGCTTCCTGTGAATTCATTATTTTGCGACGTGCTGGAGCTTTTTCATTAAATGGAGTGCCTCACCTGATCCGAGGACAACGGATTCTAGGGGGCTTGGAGCAAGCTGAACAGGTACGACAATTTCTTTGCTAAGCCACTCCTCCATACCATTTAAGAGCGAGCCTCCACCTGTTAGAATGACGCCACGATCCACAATATCACCACTTAGTTCTGCCGGGCATTTTTCTAGAGTAACACGAATAGCCTCGAGAATTTGTAATAAGGATTCCTTTAATGTATCCCGGATCTCATAGGACGAAAGCGGAATGGTTTTCGGTAGACCGGTTACTAAGTCTCTGCCTCGGATATCGATCGTTAATTCTTCATGATCAATGAGGGCGTAACCAATTTCAATTTTTATTTGTTCCGCTGTTTTCTCACCAATAAGAACATTATATGTCTTCCTGACATACTGAATGATCTCATCGTCCAAGTGGTCTCCACCAATGTGGATAGACTCACTTGCCACAACTCCGCCGAAGGAAATAATCGCTACCTCGGTCGAACCACCACCGATGTCGACGATCATGTTGGCAACTGGCTCGTCTACAGGCATACCAGCTCCAATCGCAGCAGCAACAGGCTCTTCTATTAACACAACCTGTTTGGCCCCAGCATTTCGAGCTGCATCCTGGATGGCACGCTGGTCCACACTTGTTGCTCCTGAAGGTGTGCAAATGATGACATTTGGCTTACGTAGTGTCAACCCACTTTTATTTAGGGCTTTTTTCATGATGATCTTCAGTAGCTCAGTCGTAATATCATAATCTGCAATAACTCCATTTTTTAGAGGACGGATGATGTTAATATTTGCGGGAGTCTTTCCGATCATCTGCTTAGCCTCCATACCGAAGGCGATAATTTTTTTTGTTTGACTATCTATGGCCACTACAGATGGCTCGTTCAATGTTATTCCCTTGTTTTTACTATAGACTAAGATGTTAGCTGTCCCTAGATCAATTCCGATTTCATTACCTTGTATCATAAAAATTCCCACCAATTCTT
>DLCS01000220.1 GCA_002480735.1 Bacillaceae bacterium UBA7792
TGAATGAACACCATAGAGAAGCTTTAACGATCGAGCAACATTTGCGGCAAGCAATTGAGAAAAATGAATTTGAAATATATTTTCAGCCGAAAATGGATTTATCTAGTGAGAGAATTAAGTCGATGGAAACGTTGCTACGATGGAAAAATCCAATCTTAGGCAATGTTCAACCAGATAAATTTATTCCCATTGCTGAAGAGACAGGGTTGATTATCAAGATTGATGAATGGGTACTCGAACAGGCCTGCAGACAAAACAAGGAATGGAATGACGCTCGTTTGACGGACCCTTTACGGATTGCTGTGAACATTTCTGCTCTCCATTTCCGGCTTCCTAATTTTGTTAGCCTGGTCGAAGACACTTTGAAGAAAACAGGCCTTGCTCCTGAGCTGTTAGAAATCGAAATCACAGAAAGCAGCTTCATTGACAATATCGATGAGTGCATAAATAGCCTAACCAAGCTAAGAAATATGGGTGTGTTTGTTGCAATTGATGATTTTGGGATCGGGTACTCCTCTTTAAATTATTTAAGGAAATTCCCGATTTCATCTTTAAAAATTGACCGTTCCTTTATCCAGGAGATAGCAGAGAATCAAGAAGAAATTGCTATCGTAAGGGCGATGATTTATCTATCCCATGAATTAAATTTAAGGGTGGTGGCAGAAGGAACGGAAACGAAGGAGGTTATCGAATTACTGAAAGAATTAGGCTGCAATGAGGTACAGGGCTATTATGTTAGCCGACCGGTACCAAAGCAAGAATTTGAAAAAATTGTAAGGCAAATCAACGGAGACTGACAACTAAGGCTTAATTTTTTATTTTTTGGGGGAGAAATATGAACAGTATTAAGACAAAATTATTAGTTGTTATCATTCCAATTATCTGTATTGCCTTGGTGGTGGTCTCATACCTTAACCATAACAAAGCAAAGGAATTTCTTGAGGCAGATTTTAGGGACATCTCTTACGCAGAGTTAGAGAAGACCCAGCAAGGGCTTGACGACGCATTGAAGGTGCAAATAGAAAAGTTGAAGGGTTTTTCTTTTAGTTCTGACTTGCTTAGCCAAGATCCAGCCCAGCAAAAGCAATTTATTGCTCGAATCGCTGCTGAGCTTCCAGAGTATTCACTCGTATATGTAGCTGATAAAAATGGGAAAGCAATCACTTCGGCTGATGCTGATGCAGATGTTTCAGACCGGGATTATTTTCAAAGCATCATGTCCGGTAGTGAATGGGAAATTTCCGATCCGTTAATTAGTAAAGTCGATAATACGGCGGTTATTGTTTTTGCAGTTGCACTGAAGGAACCCAACGGTCAGACGTTCGGGATGCTCGGGGGCACTTTTCCAATTGATAGTCTTCAGGACATTGTCGCTGATGTCAAGGTTGGAGAGACAGGCTATGCCTTTATTACACAGGGGGACGGCTTAACCATTGGTCATCCGCAAAAAGATATGGTCCTCCAAACAAACATCAAGGATTTAAATATTCCAGCTATGGTAACAGCCCATGAACAGGCACAAAAAGGCGAAACAGGAATGATCCGTTATACATTTGATGGGATTGAGAAGTTTAATTTCTATAAGAAACTTGAGAGTACAGATTGGGTGCTCTACATTACCGCACCTGTCAAGGAAGCAACGAGCAAGCTATCCTATCTTGCCATTCTTTCCTTTGTGACGGCGGGGGTTGTCTTGGTTATTGCTGTCATTATTGTGATTATCTTCTCGTATAGACTTGTTCGTCCGATTCAAAAAATGAGCAATCTTACCTCTTCAGTTGCACAAGGGGATTTGACCTTAAAGGTCGAACATCGGAGTAAGGATGAAGTTGGACTGCTCGGACAGAATTTTAATGCGATGATCGAGGGGATGCAGAATATTCTTCTTAAAATAAATACTGTTTCAGAACATGTTAGGAATTCTTCGGCTACTTTGGTGGAATCCAGTGAAGAAACCAAATTATCCGCAGAACAAGTGGCTACAGCGATCAATGAGCTGGCAACTGGTACAACCGATATCGTCAACTCTGTTACAAGTGTGACGGATAAGGTTCAGCATATGAGTGAAACATTGAAAGAGCTGAGTCAGTTTGCGCATGAGGTCAATCACACCTCGCTCGAAAGTAAAGACCTATCGGAAAAAGGAGGGCATTTGATCAACGAAGCCATTAATACAATCCGGGAAGCGAATCAACAGGTCCAAAATACGGCAGAGATCATCAAATTGGTAGACAAACGCTCTTCGGAAATTGGCAACGTTATTAACATGATCACCAGTATTGCGGAGCAAACGAATTTGCTTGCACTGAATGCTTCGATTGAAGCGGCACGTGCCGGGGATGCTGGTAAAGGCTTTGCCGTGGTAGCTGAGGAAGTGAGAAAGCTAGCGACCGAAACAAGTACATCTGCAGATCAAATTGCCACAATGATCCGTGAAACACAATCTGAAAGCCATCGCGCCGTTAGGTCTATTGAACAAGGTCTGGATGTTGTTGAGGATGGAATGGCAAAGGTGATTGAATCTGGTGAAGCATTCAATCGAATTTCAGACAATGTGATCATGGTATCGGAACAAACGACAAAGATGAATGCTTCAATTCAGGAGTTAGATGAAATTAGTGCGGGGATTTCAGAGGATATGAGCAGTATTTCTGCCGTTACAGAGGAATCCTCTGCTGGGGCAGAACAGGTAAGCGCCGCTAGTGAACAGCAGGCTGCAAGCGCTGTCCATATATCTAATGATGCGGTAGAGCTATCAAAGCTAAGTCATGAGCTTCAGGAAATGATCAATCAATTCAAAATTCATTAATAAAGATCTTCATTAGGGCTGTTTCCATAAGCAGCTCTTTTTTTTCTAGTATTTTTAAAAAGTTATCTTTATAATGAAGATTATTGGCTATTGATCGGGATGAGTTTGAGGAGTGTAGGAAATGCAAAATCGTGAAATACCTTTAAGGGAAAAGAGTGTAGTATTTATTGGTTTTATGGGAGTAGGGAAAACTACAATTGGAAGCCTTGTTGCCAAAAAACTTTATCGTGATTTCGTTGATGTCGATGTTGAAATTGAAAAAGAATACGGCATGCCAGTAACCGAAATTTTTAAGCAGCTAGGAGAAAATGAATTCCGTAGGAGAGAAAAGGAACTGATCACGAAGCTGTGTAATCAAAGGCTAAATATTATCTCTGTCGGAGGAGGCGCTTTTCTCCAAAAAGAAATAAGAGAGATCTGCCTAGAAAAATGCATTGTGTTTTTTCTCGATCTTTCATGGGAATCATGGAAGGATAGGATTGATTTAATCATTGATAGCCGACCGGTATTACAAAATCGCACGATCGAAGAAATTGAGGAGTTATTTTATCAAAGGCAAGAAATCTACGCTCTTCATCATTCGAGACTAGCTACAGATGAACTGGAAATTGAGGAAGCAGCTGCTTATATCGTGGATTCCATTAAGCTGGCGTGGGACTTATATGACCCACGATAACAGCTTTAAATTTATCAAGGGGTGATATCATCTTTGAAAATACGAATAATTAAATCCATTCCCAATGCTTTTACACTCGGAAACCTTTACTGCGGATTTTTGTCGATTGGGTTTGCAGCAAACGGTCAATACAATAATGCGGCTATTCTAATTTTGATTGGGATGATGCTCGATAGTATGGATGGGCGCTTGGCGAGAATGCTAAAAGCAGACAGTACACTAGGAAAAGAATTGGATTCATTGGCGGACATTGTCACTTTCGGGATTGCTCCATCCTTTCTCGTGTACTATACCTATTTTTATCATTTCGAGTTGCTGGGCCTTATAGTAGCAGGTCTGTTCCCTCTTTTTGGCGCCTATCGTTTGGCAAGATTTAATATTAGCTCAACAAAGTCTTCCTTGCACTATTTCGTCGGGGTCCCTATTACAGCAGCAGGGGGAATCTTGGCACTCTTAACCCTGTTTGGAAGCTATCTCCCAAACATTATTACTACAGTAGTCTACACGGCGCTTTGCTTCTTAATGGTCAGTCGAATTCGAATTCCGAGTCTGAAGGAAGTTCCACTTCCGAAATACGGAACGATTGTAACTATTTTTCTTGGTTGTCTAGTATTTGTTATTTATAAAGGTACATATAACGAATTTCCTTATTTAATTTATATTGCGGTACCACTTTACATCGCTTATTTGGCCTATCGCTTCGTAAAAAAACATAAGAAGGAGCATGAAGCGTGACGGTAAACAATAGTTGAAGGGAAGACCTATGATCGTCTTCTGCAACTGAAGTTCAACCTTTCTTAAGCAAAGATCCCTCTCAAGCGGGATCTTTTGTTATAATGGTCGGTAGGTTTAAAAATAGTAAAAGGGAGAACCATTATGAATCAAACTTTTACGCTTAGAGAGAAAATTACGCAAATATTTATTATGTTAATTCCGATCCTTATTACACAGCTCGGAATGTTTTCTATGGTCTTTTTTAACACCATTATGTCGGGCAAATATAGCTCGGTAGATTTGGCAGGCGTCGCAATTGGTTCATCCATTTGGAACCCGATTTTTACAGGTTTAAGTGGAATTCTCCTCGCAATTTCACCAATCGTGGCCCAGCATTTTGGGAAGCAGGAGCATAAGGAGATTTCCTCGGTCGTTGCCCATGGGGTTTATTTAGCGGTATTTCTTGCCCTTATCGTTTTAATTGTGGGATTTTTCTTTTTGAAGCCGCTGCTTGCCATGATGGACTTGGATGCGGGTGTAGAGGGCGTTGCCCATGATTATTTAGTAGGGCTCAGCATCGGGATTATCCCTTTATTTGTCTTTAATGCCCTGCGATCCTTTATTTACGGTCTTGGAAAAACACGGGTTGTGATGTTCCTTTTACTATCTGTCTTACCCGTCAACCTTGTTCTTAACTATATGCTGATTTACGGGAAATGGATTTTTCCAGAGCTTGGTGGGGCTGGAGGTGGCTATGCAACTGCTTGCACCTTTTGGCTCATCTTGATTATGACGATCATCGTCATTCGCACCCAGGAGCCGTTTTCAAAAACAGTGCAGCTTTCAAGCTTTAGAGCTTTTTCATTGCAGAAATGTACCGAAATTCTGAAAATAGGGGTTCCGATGGGACTTTCGATTTTCTTTGAGACAAGTATGTTCGCCGTCGTCACCATTCTTATTAGTCGATTCGATGTAACGACGATCGCTGCCTATCAATCAGCTCTTAATATCGTTTCCTTCCTATACATGATTCCGCTGAGTATGTCTATGGCACTTACCGTTCTAGTAGGGTTTGAGGTAGGGGCAAAAAGAAATCGGGATGCACAAGTATACAGATGGTTAGGAATTGCTCTATCCGTCTTAATTGCATTGATAACTGGAACGTTAGTCATTATCTTCCGTTATGATGTGGCTGCATTTTATTCAAACGAGACGGCTGTCTTGAATATGACAGCACATTTCTTAATTTATGCTTTGTTTTTTCAAATATCTGATGCAGTTCAAGCAACCGCCCAGTCAGCACTACGGGGGTATAAGGATGTGAATATCGCCTTCGTCATTACCCTAATTGCATACTGGCTTGTTTGCTTGCCGATCGGCTATCTGCTAGCCCATTTTGCAAATCTCGGTGCAAGAGGCTACTGGATCGGACTCACGATTGGTTTACTAGCGGCTGGAGTAGCCTTATCAGCAAGACTGATTTATATTCAAAAAAGAAAGTTTCAAAGTGTAATGGAAAAGGTAGGTTAAATGAAACAAGGCCAGGGGATCTTCTTGGTCTTGTTTTCTTTTTAAAGATTGAAATAGTTTTTATTGACACCAATTTCTTCTGTGATTATACTTAATGTCGTAGATAGTTAAATAATTGAACAGTTTCACAATGAAATTAATTGCTGCGAGGTGAATACATGTTGACAGAACAAACAGTGGAGAATTTGGTCAATCGGTACATCGATGTGTCCTTTTCCGTAACGAAGAAAGCAGAGGCAATGATTACCGCACAAATAGGAAGCGATTTAACTCCTGATCAGCACTACATCCTAAGATATATTAATCGAGTTGGTTCCTGCACTTCTACGGAATTAGCCGAAGTGTTTGAGGTGAATAAGAGTGCCATCACGGCAATTATTACAAGATTATGGGAAAAAGGGTTTATTCAGCGTACCCGTGATGAAAATGATCGACGGGTCGTCTATTTGACGCTAACGGAA
>DLCS01000217.1:0-555 GCA_002480735.1 Bacillaceae bacterium UBA7792
TTAATCGTTGATGTAAGACATCCTCCGACAAAGGATGACGTCTTGATGTATGACTTTTTAAAGCATTATGAAATTCCTTGTATTGTCATTGCGACAAAAGCGGATAAAATCTCAAAATCAAAATGGCAAAAGCATTTGAAGATCACCCAAGAGGAGCTAGACCTTGACCCAAATGACACCATCATCCTTTTCTCATCCGAAACGGGCTTAGGAAAGGACAAGGCTTGGGCAACGATTGAAAGCTATATGTAAGTAAAAAAGGTAAAAGAGCGTGAAATACTCTTTTACCTTTTTTTTATTAATAGATAGAGTCCGTAGACAACTAATACGACTGGCCAAAACTTCCAAAAGTCTCCTGCTCCGCTTTCTAATATCCCAAGCCAGTCCACTATTTTATTATAAAATAAGAGAAGAATGGCTAATACTAGGAATAATATCCCTTGAAAAAGACCTGCTCGTACCTTTTGATATCTTAGAAGAAATCCAAGAGCGATGATCAAAATGAAGGTTCCATTGGAGTTCGGCCATACTTCTAGGTATTTGATAATATGAAAA
>DLCS01000217.1:687-6212 GCA_002480735.1 Bacillaceae bacterium UBA7792
GTATTTGATAATATGAAAATGGAGCCCAAATCCAGTTAGTATGACTCCTGGGAGAATCGCTTCATAGTCCTTTGCTACATATCCTTGAAAAAGGTAAGCAATGCCAACGATGATAAGGAAAGTAGGCCAAGTGTCAAAGCCTTGAAAGAAAGAATATTGATTTTGTTGTAAAAAGAAAAAAAGACCAAAACCTAGCAAAATGATAGCTGGGAAAATACGTTGATTTTTCATTCGAACACTTCCAATATTGTTTACTTGAATCGTTTGGGTATATTTGATAAGGTACAAAGGGAGCATATTTGTCGAAAAAACTCATAAAGTTCAAGGCACTTCCGCCTTTCTATTGTCTGGCTACAGTGCCTTTCTTATCATATCATAGGTTTCATGATATGTTCACATTTTTGCGGTGTTAGGAAAGTCTTCTATGCTATAATTATTATTAGCAAATTATGTTTATTATTTGGGGGTCGAAACAAGGATGCATATTTTAACTGTTGGACTTAATTATAAAACAGCCCCTGTAGAAATTCGAGAACAACTTACGTTTGAGCCATCACGGCTTGGGGAAGCCATGCGTGTTCTAAACGGGAAGAAAAGTATTCTCGAGAACGTGATTTTATCCACATGTAATCGTACAGAAATTTATGCGGTTGTCGACCAGCTTCACACTGGCCGTTATTATATTAAGGAATTTCTTTCCGAGTGGTTCGGTATTCCGCAACAAGAATTCTCGCCATTTTTATTTATCAATGAGCAAGATGGGGCGATTGACCATCTATTTAATGTTGCATGCGGACTAAATTCTATGGTGCTTGGCGAAACGCAAATCTTGGGTCAAGTACGTTCTAGCTTCCTTGAAGCTCAGGAAAATCAAACGACAGGAACGGTATTTAACCAATTATTCAAACAGGCTATCACATTGGCGAAACGGGCTCATTCGGAGACGGACATTGGTGCGAATGCGGTATCTGTCAGCTATGCGGCGGTTGAATTGGCAAAGAAGATATTTGGATCCTTGGATGGAAAGCAAGTCTTAATTCTTGGTGCCGGCAAAATGGGCGAATTAGCGATTCAAAACTTGCATGGAAATGGTGCAAGCAAAGTAACTGTCATTAATCGGACCTTTGAGAAGGCACAAAGTCTAGCTAGTCGTTTCTCGGGGCAGGCGAAATCATTAAATGAACTACAATGTGCCCTAGTGGAAGCAGATATCCTGATTAGCTCGACGGGAGCCAAGGATTATGTCGTGACAAAGGAAATGATGGACAACGTCGAAAAAATGCGCAAGGGAAAGCCTTTATTTATGGTGGATATTGCCGTTCCACGTGATCTAGATCCAAAGCTAGCCGAGCTTGAAAGTGTGTTCCTTTATGATATTGATGATTTGGAAGGAATCGTTGAAGCGAATCTACAGGAGCGACAAAAGGCAGCAGAAAAGATCTTGCTCATGATTGAAGCAGAGATCGTAGAATTTAAGCAATGGTTGAACATGCTTGGTGTTGTACCTGTAATTTCTGCACTAAGACAAAAGGCGCTCGAAATTCAAACAGAAACAATGAACAGTATTGAACGCAAGCTGCCACATCTTTCTGAGCGTGATAAAAAGGTACTGAATAAGCATACAAAGAGTATTATCAATCAAATGCTTAAAGATCCGATTTTACAAGCGAAGGAATTGGCTGGTAGTCGTAATTCCGATGAAGCACTCGAATTGTTCATGAAAATCTTCAATATCGAGGAGCTAGTAAAGGAACAGCAGGAATCGAAAGTAGCCGATTTTAAGAAAGCTGTTGTAGCAACTGCTTCCTTTCAATCATAAGAGGGGTTCTATCCATGATTGAAGTGTATATGACTCGGCTGCATGAACTAACGGTCATACTATATGCATTAAGCATTTTATTATATTTTATCGATTATCTTCATAGTAACCGGAAAGCAAACCAAACTGCCTTCTGGTTACTTGCGTTTGTATGGGGATTGCAGACATTGTTTTTAGTGCTTTTCATGGTGGATATAGGGAGATTTCCGATATTAACTATTTTTGAAGGCCTTTATTTTTATGTGTGGGTCCTTGTTACTTTATCATTAGGCATTAACCGCTTAATGAAGGTGGACTTTATTGTTTTTTTTACGAATGTCCTTGGGTTTGTCATCATGGTGATTCACACCTTTGCACCTGTTCAGTATGAATCAAAGGTTATGGCAGGGCAGCTGACGTCAGAGCTGCTTTTTATCCATATCACGATGGCCATTCTCTCTTACGGGGCATTCTCCGTGTCATCGGTATTTTCAGTGCTTTACCTCATTCAACACGATTTATTAAAAAAGAAAAAATGGGGCCAAAAGCTCAAGAGAATCGCTGATTTAAATAAGCTTGAGCAAACGTCCTACATACTCAATATTATCGGTGTTCCCATGCTTTTGCTGGCTCTTATTCTAGGGCTGCAGTGGGCATACAT
The DNA here is from genome assembly GCA_002480735.1 of Bacillaceae bacterium UBA7792. Classification (GTDB taxonomy): domain Bacteria; phylum Bacillota; class Bacilli; order Bacillales; family Cytobacillaceae; genus Robertmurraya; species Robertmurraya andreesenii. The sequence continues at coordinate 3,147 of DLCS01000217.1, forward strand.
TAAAGTGCCAGACATCGTTTGGTATGATGCAAAGGTTATCGGCTCCTTTATCGTTCTTCTCGCCTATGGAATCTATCTGTATTTGCGTGTCAGAAAAGGAGTTCAAGGAAAAAGTCTAGCCCTTTGGAACCTAGCATCATTCCTTATTATCTTAATTAACTTTTTCCTTTTTGGACAATTATCATCCTTTCATTTTTGGAATTCATAAAAACCTTTAAAGAAAGCTGTGTTAATGCTAGATGTTAATTTTAGCCTTATACGTATGCGGGAACGGATCTTACTCGGGACGAGTAACGTAGAGAACGCGTGCGTATAAGGCGATATATAAGATCAACAATTAACCGAGCCTTAAAGAAAAAAATACACAAAAAATATTCCGATTCAGGAGGCTTCCATGAGAAAAATTATCGTTGGTTCAAGACGAAGTAAACTAGCCCTTACCCAAACAAACTGGGTGATCGAGCAATTGCGTAAAATTGACCCTTCCTATGAGTTTGAGGTTAGGGAAATCGTCACAAAAGGGGATAAAATCCTCGATGTGACTTTATCTAAAGTCGGAGGGAAGGGCCTTTTTGTGAAAGAAATCGAGCAAGCCATGCTAAATGGAGAAATTGATATGGCAATCCATAGCATGAAGGATATGCCGGCAGTTCTTCCAGAAGGCTTGGTCATCGGCTGTATTCCAGAAAGAGAGGACCATCGCGATGTTCTCATTTCGAAGAACCATGAACCTTTGAAGGATTTGAAGCAAGGTGCGATCATCGGAACAAGCAGCCTTCGCCGCTCTGCTCAGCTCCTTGCTGTCCGTCCGGATCTTGAAATAAAGTGGATTCGCGGCAATATAGATACACGCCTAGAAAAGTTAAAAACAGAAGAATATGATGCGATTATTCTTGCAGCAGCAGGGCTTTCTCGTTTGGGCTGGGCAAAGGACGTTGTCACGGAGTTCCTAGAGCCTGAAATTTGCTTACCAGCAGTTGGTCAAGGCGCATTATCCATCGAATGTCGAGGCAATGACAAGGAATTGTTAGCCCTGCTAAAGAAATTTAGTTGTGATACAACGGACAAAACCGTTCGAGCGGAGCGTGCTTTCCTTGATAAGATGGAAGGTGGCTGTCAGGTTCCAATCGCTGGCTATGCCTATATTAATGAGGAAGAGAAAATTATCCTGACTGCACTGGTTGCTTCACCTGATGGAAAAACGATTTACAAGGAGCAGATAGAAGGTACTGATCCAGAGCAGCTTGGTTATGCCGCAGCCGATTATTTAAGTGATCAAGGTGCCAAGAAGCTTATTGATGCAGTGAAAGAGGAGCTAGATCATGCATGACATCTCCCTCATTGAAAGGAAAAACCGTACTTGTTCCAAGGGGAAAAAAGAATGCTAAATCATTCTCTAGAATTGTGGAAGGCTATGGAGGAACACCTGTAGAGGTTCCTCTTCTTGGCTTTCGCCCGGTTGAAAACAGGAAGCTCATCGCCCCGATTATCAATAACTTACATATGTATGACTGGATCATTTTTACAAGCGATGTAACAGTGGAAACGTTTTTTTCGTTAGTGGATGGAGGAATGCCTTCCCTACCAAAAATTGCGGTGATTGGTGAAAAGACCGAAAATGCATTATTAAAAAGGGAGATTCCCGTGCACTTTAAGCCAAAGGAATATGTCGCAGAGGGCTTCGTTCAGGAGTTTACCCCTTTTGTAAAACCAGGTAAAAAGCTGTTTATTCCAAAGGGAAATTTAGCAAGGGATTATATTGCACAGTTTTTCAGAGAAAAAGGTCATGTTGTCGATGAAGCGGTTATTTACGAAACGTATTTTCCAGAGGATAGTAAGGAAAATTTGGTTCAGCTTTTAAAACAAGGCGCTCTCGACATACTGCCCTTTACCAGTCCATCGACCATCGATCACTTCATGCAGGTAGTGAATGAAAATGACCTATCTGAACGTATAAAAAATTGCACCGTGGCAGTCATTGGTCCTGTCTCCAAAAGAAAGTGTGAGTCCGTTGGTTTGAACGTACATGTCATGCCAGAGGTATATACTTCTGATGACATGATCAAGGCTGTTGCGGAATACTTAAGTGAAAAAGAAAATATAGGAGGCATCCATAATGAATCTATCTTTTAATCGTCATCGCCGCCTAAGACAGTCACCAGCGATGCGTGCCCTTGTTCGTGAGAATCATCTACATGTTGATGATTTAATTTACCCACTTTTTGTCGTTGAAGGGAAAAACATTCGCAATGAAATTACTTCTATGCCAAATGTCTTCCAGCTATCATTGGACAATCTTTTACCCGAAATTGAAGAGGTTGTATCGCTCGGAATTAAGTCCGTCCTTCTTTTTGGGATTCCAAATGAGAAGGATGAGTGTGGAACAGGTGCTTTTCATGATCATGGAATTGTACAGGAAGCAACCCGCTTAATTAAGAAGCACCACCCAGAGCTTATCGTTGTTGCTGATACCTGTCTTTGTGAATATACGAGCCATGGCCATTGCGGTGTCGTGGAGGAAGGCAAAGTCCTAAACGATCCATCCTTGAAATTATTAGTTGATACAGCGGTTAGTCAGGCGAGAGCGGGTGCAGATATCATTGCCCCTTCCAATATGATGGACGGCTTTGTGACAGCGATTCGTGCAGGGCTAGATGAAGCAGGGTTTACGGAAGTGCCGATTATGAGCTATGCCGTGAAATACTCTTCTGCTTTTTATGGTCCATTCCGTGATGCTGCTGAAAGCACACCACAATTTGGTGACCGCAAAACGTATCAAATGGACCCAGCAAATCGCTTAGAAGCATTTCGTGAAGCAGAATTAGATGTGGCAGAGGGTGCCGATTTTATCATCGTTAAGCCTGGAATGCCTTACTTAGATATTGTTCGTGATATTAAAAATAATTTTACCTTACCTGTTGTGATCTACAATGTCAGTGGAGAATACTCAATGGTGAAAGCAGCGGCTGCTAATGGCTGGATTGATGAAAAGCCAGTCGTTATGGAAATGCTGCTTGGCATGAAACGTGCTGGTGCGGACATCATTATTACGTATCATGCAAAAGA
>DLCS01000217.1:6444-6742 GCA_002480735.1 Bacillaceae bacterium UBA7792
GGAAAGTGAGGGAATTATATGCGTTCTTACGATAAATCAATTGCTGCCTTTCAAGAAGCAAAGAAACTTATGCCTGGTGGAGTGAATAGTCCTGTTCGTGCCTTCAAATCGGTTCAGATGGATCCGATTTTTATGGAGAGAGGAAAAGGCTCCAAAATCTATGACATTGATGGCAATGAATATATTGACTATGTCCTCTCATGGGGACCGCTCATCCTTGGGCATACGAATGATCGCGTAGTGGAAGCACTAAAAAAAGTAGCAGAAAAGGGGACAAGCTTTGGTGCTCCAACTTTAA
>DLCS01000093.1:0-4349 GCA_002480735.1 Bacillaceae bacterium UBA7792
ACCTTATTGCAAGGATTATAATGCGGTTCTCTTAGCGAATCACGGAGCATTAACATGGGGAGCAGACTTAATTCAAGCCTATTATCGTATGGAGTCGTTGGAGCATTATGCGCTTATGCTGATGTATTCCAATAACATTATTAATAAAACCAATGAATTAAATTGCTCACAGGTTTCAGACCTTATTAACATTCGTGAGTCCATGGGCATCAAGACTGGCGGAATGCCACCTTGCGAGGTAAAAGGAAACAGCCCAAAACGTGGTGAGAAGGAAGAAATGATTGAGAGTGTTGTTCGAAAGGTAACAGAAGAAATTGTAGGTAAGTACTTAAAGAATTAAAGGAGGAGGAAGGCATGACAGTTCATATGACAGAGCAGGACATCCAAAAGATTATCCAGTCCGTCCTACAAAATATTAATGCTCAGTCAGCACCAGAATCAACAGAGCATGCAGCGGCTTCTAATTCTGATCATAGCCATCAAACTATCCAGCCAATTCAGATGAAGATGGCTGTACATCAAAATCAGGGCATTGCTTCATCCGCAATGACTCCATCCTCTCAAAATACTGGCCTTGCTGGTGTTTTTGAGAAGATGGAAGATGCAATTGAAGCTGCCTACCTTGCTCAACGAGAATATTTAAAGCGGTTTCAGCTTAAGGAAAGGGAGCAGATCATTTCAGCAATTCGTGCTACCGTGCTTGAGCATAAAGAACAGCTAGCAAAAATGGTGTACGAGGAAACTAAGCTTGGCCGTTATGAAGACAAAGTGGCCAAACATGAGCTAGTTGCAAGCAAAACACCGGGTACAGAAGATTTAACAACCAACGCCTTCTCTGGAGATGATGGCCTAACCATTGTAGAACAAGCTCCATTTGGACTTATTGGTGCTGTTACTCCGGTCACAAACCCAACTGAGACCATCATCAATAACTCAATTGGAATACTAGCATCAGGAAATGCTGTTGTATTAAATGTTCATCCATCATCTAAACATTCGTGTGCATTTGTGGTTGATTTATTGAACAAAGCCATTCAACAGGCTGGCGGTCCAGAGAACCTTATCACAATGGTGAAAAATCCAACACTCGATACACTTAATGTGATTATCGAGAGTCCAAAGGTGAGATTATTGGTTGGTACCGGTGGGCCAGGACTGGTGAAGACTCTGCTCAAATCCGGTAAAAAAGCGATTGGTGCAGGTGCAGGGAATCCTCCAGTAATCGTGGATGAAACAGCGGACTTAGAAAAAGCAGCCAAGAGCATTATAGAGGGTGCCTCTTTTGATAACAACCTTTTATGTATCGCAGAAAAAGAATTATTTGTCATCGATTCTGTAGCAGATGATTTGATTTTCCAAATGCTAAACCACGGAGCTTATATGCTCGATGGGCAGCAACTGGAGCAACTAATGAGCTTTGCCTTAGAGGAAAATATCAACCAGGAGGCAAGAGGTTGTTCTCTTGACAATAAACGGGAATATCACGTTTCAAAAGAGTGGGTTGGAAAGGATGCAACTGCTTTCCTACAAAAGTTAGGTATCCAAGCTAATGGAGATGTAAAGCTACTTATTTGTGAGGTTGACTTTGATCACCCATTTGTACAGCTTGAGCAAATGATGCCCGTTTTCCCAATTGTGAGAGTGAAGGATTTAGAGCAGGCGATTGATTTAGCCGTTCTTGCTGAGCATGGAAATCGACATACCGCCATTATGCACTCACGTAATGTCGATCATTTAACCAAATTTGCTCGAGCTATTGAAACCACAATATTTGTCAAAAATGCCTCTTCATTAGCTGGAGTTGGCTTCGGAGGAGAAGGGCATACAACAATGACCATTGCTGGGCCAACAGGTGAAGGCATTACATCAGCCAAGACGTTTACAAGACAAAGAAGATGTGTTCTCGCTGAAGGTGGATTTCGAATCATAGGGTAGGTGAACAGGTATGGCAAAGGCAGTTGGATTTTTGGAGGTTCAAGGCTACAGCGTTGCACTTGCTTCTATGGACAAGGCTTGTAAGGCAGCAAATATCACGATTGAAGGAATCGATGTCAACAACCCGGCCACAGGGGATAAAGCACCAATTCCAGTCGTAGTTCAGGTGAAATTCTCTGGGGCAATCTCAGATGTCAAGGTGGCCTTAGAGGCTGCGGTTGATGAGGCTTCAAAGTATATCAATGCAGGGGACATTCTCACCCATGTCATTCCTTCTTCGACGGAAGAGATGGATAAGCTACTTAACATCGGCAAGGTCAAGCTGAAGTAGAGAGGTGTGGAAATGAATCGTTCAATTGGTCTATTAGAGGTGGTCGGTTTCGTAACCGCTGCAGCATGCGTTGATAGGATGGTCAAATCAGCCTATGTTGATGTTCATAGTATTAAGCGCGCTGGGTCAGGAATGATTACGGTCATTATATCCGGAGACCTTGCATCAGTTAAGGAGGCTCTCGAAGTCGGGGAAGAAACCGCAAGCAGTATGGGTGAGTTAGTTGCCGTTCGAGCTATAGCAAGACCTTATGAAGGGCTTGAAAGGCTGCTCGATCCAGAATAAAAAGGTGGTAAAAAAATGAAGAAATACGAGGCGCTTGGAGTAGTTGAGACACAGTATTTTACCATCGCAATGGAATTATTGGATCAGATGTGCAAATCATCCGATGTAGAATTTCTCGCAAGTGAGAACTACTTAGGCGGAAGATTAGTCACGTTGATAATTGGAGGTAGTGTTTCCGATGTAACAGTTGCCGTGGATGTTGCGAAGCAAGTAGCTGAAACAAAGTCAAATCAACCTTTGAAAATGGCACTTGTCATTAATAATCCGCATGCAGAAATTATGAAATACATCATTTCCTCACAACCCCAATCGGAGGTCGAGGAAGGGAAACTTAATTCTATAGAGATGGAAACGAAAGAAGAAAGCAAGAGCAAGAAAAAGAAATCAAAGAAAGCGGTTAAAAATCAATAATTGATAATAGGAGGATTTAATCATGAATGGATCTTTAGGAGTAATCGAAACAAGAGGATTAACAGCGGCAATTGAAGCAGCAGATGCGATGTTAAAGGCGGCAAATGTGGAGATTGTAGGCAGTGAAAAAATTGGTTCCGGCTTAGTATCTGTCATTATCCAAGGGGATGTTGGCGCTGTGAAGGCTGCTACAGAAGTAGGAGCAGAAGCTGCTGGTAGAGTAGGAGAGGTTGTAGCAGTCCATGTTATCCCTAGACCACATGGTGATGTTACGAAGCTTTTACCAAGCATTAAATAAACTTAATTACAAAAGGGACAGCCAAGAAACCACCTGACATTGTGATAAATCTAAAATTATATTCGATCTTTAGGAGGAAATGATAATGAGCGGTTCTATCGGAATTATTGAGACTAGAGGATTAACAGCAGCAATTGAGGCAGCAGATGCGATGCTAAAGGCAGCAAATGTAGAAATCGTTGGCAGTGAAAAAATTGGCTCAGGCCTAGTATCTGTCATTGTTCAAGGTGAGGTAGGAGCTGTGAAGGCAGCTACTGAAGTAGGTGCAGAGGCAGCCGGACGTGTAGGTGAATTAGTTGCCGTACATGTGATTCCAAGACCACATGCGGATGTGGCAAAGCTATTGCCATCTTTGAAATAAGTAGGTGTTGCTCATGAATATGAACAGCGTCGAACTTATCGAGGAGATTACAAGATTAGTCGTAGGGGAGCTTGAGAATCATAATCTCCTAGAAAAAGAGAGAAAAACGCATGTGCCTGTAAGTATTTCTGCCAGACATCTTCATCTTCAGCAGGAGCATGTAGAGGTCCTGTTTGGAAAAGGTCATGAATTATCGAAGTTTAAGGAAATTTCCCAGCCTGGTCAATACGCTTGCAATGAAAAGGTAACATTGAAGGGTCCAAAGGGGACAATAGAGAATGTTCGCGTTTTAGGCCCATTACGCAAGCAAACCCAGATTGAAATCTCCCGAACGGATGCAAGAAAACTTGGTATTTCACCTCCAGTTAGAAATTCAGGTAATCTTGCGGGCTCGGAAGCGATTACCCTCATTGGTCCAAAAGGAACAATTCTTTTGGAGGAAGGGTGCATTATCGCCGACAGGCATATTCATATGACCCCACAGGATGCAAGAGACTTTGGAGTAAAGGATAAACAAAAGGTTTCGGTTCTTGTTGAAGGTGAGAAGGGTGGAGTGATGGGGCAGGTAACCATTCGGGTGAATGAGCGCTATGCCTTAGATATGCATATTGATACAGACGATGCAAATGCATTTGATTTAAAAGGGAATGAATGGTTAAAAATAATTGCTGATTAATGGAGGTTCGAAACATGGTAATTGGAAGGGTAATTGGCAGAGTAGTTTCGAC
>DLCS01000093.1:4500-6319 GCA_002480735.1 Bacillaceae bacterium UBA7792
AAGTTTCGACAAGAAAATATGAAGGGATGCAAGGTGTGAAGCTTCTTGTTATCGAGCCTTGCTTCGGAAATAAGAGTGACTACTTTGTAGCTGCAGATGAACTTGGAGCTGGAGAAGGTGAATTGGTTCTAGTTTCAAAGGGAGAAACTGCTCGCCATGCCCTCGATAAGTTCGCTCCCATTGACGCAATAGTTGTAGGGATTGTAGACGGTGAACCTACCATTGAAATCAGCCGTGCAGGTGTTAGCAATGAATAAAAGATTAAAAGTGTTAGCGGTAGGAGATCCTGCAGTATATGCCTATACAGATGAACGCTATTCCATAATTGAGGGTTTTGAAAAAGGAAATGAGGCAACTGTTGAGTTTTCCATCGTCCCATGGGATGAGTATTATGGCATGATGATGGATACATTTGCTGGTAAGCATGAGTTTGATATTGTCATGGTCGCAGGTCATCTTTGGCTGAAGGATTTTGTTCAAAAAGGCTACTTAGCAGAAATCTCAGCACCGGAAACGATGGAATATGATCAAGAGGATATTCTCCGTGTCATTGCAGATGAAATGAAGATTGATGGTAAGACCTATCTTTATCCTTCCTTTTGTGACGGCCATATTCTTCTCTATCGAAAATCGATTGTTAAGGAATCAATGGGTATAGAACTTCCTGAAGCCGTCAATACGGATACAATTTTCTCTATTGCAAGACGATGTGACGGAAGGCAAGGCATGCGTGGGATTGCGATGAAGGCTGCACAAAGTGAGATCTTCACTGACTTTCTGCCCTTTTTAAGAAATGAAGGAATCGATGCCTTTGATGAAGTTACCCATGCCCCTGTTTTTAACCAAGAAAAAGGAAGAATTGCATTAGAGAAGTACATGGCCTTAAAGGAATACGCTCCAAAGAACACGCATCTATATGGCAATGATGAGGTAAGGGAATCCTTTCAAAAGAAAGAGACGGCTCTAGCAGTTACTTGGGGTGGGCAGCTAGGAGCTGTACTAACAGATGAGTGTTTAGAGCTTGAGGATGTAGGATTTTCAGCCATTAAGACATCATGGAATGTGACCTGGAGCTTTGGCATAAATGCGAAATCAGAAAATCAGGAGCTTGCCAATCAATTTTTAGCGTATGTAACATCAAAGAATGTCGATCGAATCATTGGTGGTTATGCGGGTTCACCAGTTCGAAAGTCAACATATGAAAAGGATTCTAGCCAGTATCCATGGTACCCAGTACATCTTCAGTTAATCTTAAAATATGCTAAGCCGCTTCCTAGTATGGAGAATGCAGGAGAAAAAACAGCACCGTTATACCAAGCGATTCACGAGGCATTTACGGAGAAAAAGAGCGTAGCCGAAGCGTTAGATGAAGCGGAAGATAAGATTTTGCAAATTGACCGTAGGAGAAGCTAACTATGAAGCTATTAGTAATCGGTGGGGTGGCGGCAGGAATGTCAGCTGCCTCCAAATTAAAAAGAATAAATAAAGATGCAGACATTGTTGTTTACGAAAAAGGACGTTTTTTATCATATGGAGCTTGTGGGCTTCCATACTATGTATCGGGCGAAAATGATGATTATACAAAAATGATCGCCAGAACAAAGGAACAATTTGAAGAGATGGGAATGCATATTTTCCTCCAGCATGAGGTTGTAAAGGTAGTCCCTGAAAAGAAGCAGGTCATGATTAAAGACCTGGTAAAAAATAAACTCTTTATTGATACCTATGATAAATTGATGATTGCTACAGGTACTGTTCCAATTGTTCCTCCGTTTCCTGGGGTGCAGCTTAAGAACATCCATGGTTTAAAAACACTGGC